>JACDFX010000404.1 GCA_013815575.1 Rubrobacter sp. | reverse complement strand
GGTTACGCCTTCGAGCAGAGGTGAGAGCAAAACCGCCCCCACCGTGGCCCCCACGAGCACGGTGCCGACCGGCTCGAAAAACGCAGCCTCATCACGCCGGAGGAATTTATACGCCAGACCAACCGCGATAGCCCCGAAGGGACTTCCGGGAAAAGCAAAGAGGCTGCCGGTCCCCAACGAGACACGAAGCGTTGCGGTCACCAGCGCGGAGCCCGCCGCCCACCACGGGCCGAGCAAAACCCCTGCCACCACGTTCAGCGCGTGCTGGAAGGGAAAGACCCGCGACGCGCCCACGGGAATGGCGAACGAGGACAGCAATACACCCATCGCGGCGAAGAGCGCGGCCAGGACGAGCTTGCGGGTAGTAGTGCTCGCCGCGAGGCGCGACCTCGCCCTATCCAACGGAAGCCTCCCGAATCCGGAGCTCGTCTTCGAGGGCGGAAGGGTCGCGGGCGAGGGCGGCGAGCGCATCGAGGAGACGGGGCTCGAACGTACCGGGGCCATCGGCTTTCTCCGCGGCGATCTCACCCGCCCGCCCGAAGCAGGCCAGTGCGGCGGCGACGGTCTCGGGGCTGGCTCCGCCGACGGCGGCGAAGCACCCGGCGACCGCCGTGGAGGCGCAGCCGCTGCCGACTATGCGGCCCATGAGAGGATGGCCGTTCTCGACGGTGAGGAGCCGTTCGCCGTCGCTTATGTGGTCCGTCGGCCCGGTGGCGGCGACGGTCGCGCCGAGTCGGCGGGCGGCCTTGACTACGGCTGTTTTCGCGTCTCCGCCGATGCTCTCGACGCCGCGCACTTCGGCATCGAGGCCGGCGAGGGTGGAGATCTCACCGGCGTTGCCGCATATGGCGGCGAAGTCTATCTCGGAGAGCAGCTTCTCCGGCGTCTCCGCGCGGAACCTCGTTGCTCCGGCCCCGACAGGGTCGAGGATCACCGGGATGCCGCAGCGGTTGGCCTCTTTTCCGCCCCGGATCATGGCTTCTATCCACGGCGGGTCCAGGGTGCCCATGTTGATGACGAGCGCCGAGGCGGTCGCCGCCATCTCCTCCACCTCCTCGACCGCGTGCGCCATCACCGGCAGCGCGCCGGTCGAGAGCGTGACGTTGGCGACCAGGTTGACCGTGACGTAGTTGGTCAGGTGATGGACGAGCGGCCGTTCCTCGCCCAGTTTTCTCAATGCCTCCGAAGCATTCATCGTTCCGCTCCTTCCAGTAGCTTGCCGAGCGCGTGTACCGGGCCCGCTCCGTCTCCGATCCCGCCGAGCCCATACTCCACCGCCTCCGAAGCAACCGCGCGAGCCCGTTGCGCGGCCTCTTCCAGATCGAAGCCCCGAGCCAGAAAGCTAGCCAGCGCCGAGGAGTGTGTACATCCTGCCCCGTGGGTGTTCTCCGAGGGATGGACGGGACCGCCGATTCTCGTGAACCCCTCGCCGTCGTAGAGGAGGTCGTCGCCCGAGGCGGTGTGCCCGCCGGTTATGACGACGGCCTTCGGTCCCAGCGCGTGTAGCGTCACGGCGCAGTCCTCGACGCGGTCCTCGTCCACTTTCTCATCCAGGAGAGCGAAAGCCTCGTTCAGGTTGGGCGTGATGACGGTTGCGAGAGAAAACAGCTCCTGCTTGTATGTCTCGACCGCCCCCGGCTCAAGTAGCGTGGCCCCGCTCTCCGCGACCATCACCGGGTCAACGACCAGGTTCGGGAGCCCTAGCCGCTCGACGGCTTCGGCGACGGCGGAGATGATGCCGGCGTTGAAGAGCATCCCGCTCTTCACGGCGTCCGCCCCGATGTCCGAGGCGATGGCTTCGATCTGCTCGACCGCCACCTCAGGCGGGAGGGCGTGGACGCCGGTGACGCCCACCGTGTTCTGGGCGGTCGTGGCGACAATGGCCGTCGTCCCGTAGACGCCGCACCGTAGAAACGCTTTGAGATCAGCCTGGATACCGGCCCCCGCCCCGGAGTCGCTCGTCGCTATGCTTATCACCCGTTTCAAGAAGATCCCCCTTCCGGCAGGTACTGGTTGGTTATTACTTCGTCCACATCGACCGTTCGAGGGAGCACGCCGTTCTCGACGGCCCACCCGATATAGGTGCGCCACTCGTCCGGGTCCTGGTAGCCGACGGGCTCGCCCTCATCCTTGAAGATCGGCGTGGTCAACTCCAGCGTCTCCTCGACCGTCTCGGGGTCCAGCTCCTCGTTGGCCGAGAGCAGGGCGTCGCGGGTGGCCTCCGAGTGCCCGGCGGCGTATTCGTGGCCTTCGACGAGCGCGCCCACGAAGCGGCGCACCACGTCCGGGTTCTCTTCTGCGTAGGACTTGCCCGTGGCGAGGACCAGTTCGTTGTAGTTCGGGACGCCGACCTGGTTGAGGCGGATCACATCCGTCTCGAAGCCCTCTTGCGCGAGCTCCACGGCCTCGATGTTCCAGTATGCGTCCACGATGGCATCGACCCGCCCGGAGGTCAGGGCCGGGCGCAAGTCGTAGCCGACGTTCACCTTCTCGACGGAGGACGGGTCCTCCCCGGCTTCGCGCAGCACCGTGTCTATGACCGCCGTCCCGAACGGCTGCCCGGCGTACCCGACCTTCTTGCCCGCCAGGTCCTCCGGTTCGTCTATGCCGCTCTTCTCCAGCGTGATGAGCGAGTTCAACGGCTCCTGCATGATCGCCATGACGGAGGTCACGGGTATGTCCCTGGTCCCCGCGTTGGTCATTTCGTTGGTGTATGAGATGCCGAACTCGCTGCGCCCGGCAGCCACGAGCTGGAGCACGGCGGCGGGGTCCGAGGGCTGCCGGATCTCCACGTCCAGTCCCGCATCCTCGAAATATCCCTGCTCCCTGGCCGCGTAGACGCCCGCGTGGTCGGCGTTCGGGTACCAGTCCAGCGTGAGCGTCACCCTTTCGAGCTCTCCACC
>JACDFX010000403.1 GCA_013815575.1 Rubrobacter sp. | reverse complement strand
CCGGACGCCAGAGCTTCTTCATCACGTTCGCGGCTAACGCGGTCGCCTCTTCGTCGTTGTCGACGGTGGTGAGCGGTGCGCCCGGTTCCAGGCGCTCCAGCAGCATTGCGCCCCGGTCGAGATCCATCCCCAGCAGCCGGCAGATACCCCCGCCGTCGAAGAGCCTCAGGGCTTCGGCCTCCGTCCCGAACTCCTTGTCTCCGGGGAAGGAGAGCTTCAGGACGGCGGGCGTACCATCGTCACGAACCGCGGGGACGACCCAGTTGTAGGAGAGGTTCGGGAACGGGGGGCCCACCTCGAGGGACCAGCGTTCCTCGAGCTCCTCCGTAAAGGCGGGTAGCCGGTTAAGCCAGGCCAGGCCGGCCTCGCCGTGAAGCGAGGTCTGGGTGCGCGCGAAGTCTTCGGGGATGGGCGGAAAGCTCATGATCGGGGCCTCCTGGTGTGGCGGGCGTGTCCTGAAAACGGCGCCGCCCGGGGGAGGCCTGGCTACTGGTGGGTGTGTGCGTCAGAGCATGGTTGGAATATAGGCCGCCAGTCGGGGGGACGCAAGCTCAGGGCTCCCTGCGGTTGACGAGCAGGGGGGAGAGGCCGGGGCTCCGGCGGGCCAGGCCGGCGTCCGCGGAGAGCCGTTTGGCGGCGGGGCTGAAGATGATGACCAGCGAGATCAGGGCGACCAGCACGTTTATCGTGATGAACTCGGGGGCGCCGAGGCCCGTGCCAAGACGCACGCCGCCAGCGGAGAGCAGGATCGCAATACTCAACACCACGCTGCCGACGGCGGCAAAATTGGTGAGAAAGCCAAGGATCAGCGCGAGGCCCAGCGTCAGCTCGCCGGCGCGCACGACCTGCGCGAAGAGCTCCGCGTTCGGGACCACGGTGCCCTGCATAAAGCTCCGGAAGAACGGGGGCGCCTGCGAAACGAAGCCGCCGGCCGCGAGGCTGTCGGCGAACTGCCGGGGGAAGCTCGGGTTGAGAAGCTTCTCGATCCCGCCGTTCAGCCACACGGCCCCAACCAGGACGCGCACCAAAACCATGCTGTTCAAGGGTAGATCTCCTCTCCTGCTCCAACGCCTCTCCCATCTTACATACGCATCGTGGGAGAGGCAGGATTTAGCCCACACATACAAATACGGGAAAGCGGGTAGGTAAGCCAAAATCACCGCGTAGAGCAACGAGAGGGCCTCCGGGCCCTAGAGGGGAGACACGAATGTCAGACAGGGGTGGAAGGGAAGACGACCTGAACTGGGACCTTCCCCAGCGCGGGGGCGGCACGCGCCGCGACCGCGACTACAATCGCGACGACGGCCCGCTCGACGAGCCGTTCGCGGGTGGTCGGGGGGCCGAGCCGGCCCCCTCCGGCCGCGGTTCCGGCCAGGCGGGACGGGGAGGGGTCCGCAGGAGGGGCGGAAGAGAGAGTTCTGGTTCCGGGTCTGGCACCGGGTTGTACGGGAGCGAGATCGGCTCGAACGTGCTACCCGCGGCGGTGGCCGAGCTTATCGGCACCTTCATCCTCGTCTACACCGGTACCGCCGTTGTGGTCGCGACAGTTCTGGAGCGGCCGATAACTGGTCTGCCCTACGACTCGCTCGCCATACCGCTGGCCTTCGGCCTCGTGCTCATCGCCCTGGTGGCCGCGCTGGGGCACGTCTCGGGGGCCCACCTCAACCCTGCCATCACCCTGGGCCTGGCCGTTACGAGAAAGTTCCCCTGGAACTTTGTCCCGGTCTACATCGGGGCGCAGCTTTTGGGGGCCATCCTCGCCGCCTTCGCCACCTGGATCACCTTCGGGGCCGAGGCCCGCAACCAGGTGGGGCTAGCCTCCCCCTCGACCGGGCCGGGCGTGGGGTTCTTGCAGGCCGTACTGGTCGAGATCTTCATAACCTTCATCCTCGTGTTCGTCGTCATTGCGGTCGCCACAGACGACAGGGCGCCGGCGGGGGTGGCGCCTATAGCCGTCGGGTCCGCGCTCGCCGCGGCCATCTTCATCGGCGGGCCCATCACCGGGGCGGCGGTGAACCCGGCCCGCGCCCTCGGCCCGATAATCGTGGCCTGGAACAACTGGGACCTGGCCTTGATCTACATCATCGGCCCGATAATCGGCGGCATCCTGGCCGCCGTGCTCTACGACAGCTTTGTATCCAAGGCGGACGCGCCGGAATAGAACCGAAGTCGCGCGGGACACGTATATCCGGTTGTCTGTTCGCGAAATAAGGAGGGTGCTTTGGAGAAGATCTCGCGCAAAACGTTCGTCCGGCTCGCCGCCGCGCTCGGCGTCGGGGCCGCCTCTGCGTCGGTTGCCGCCTGCGGCGGAAGCTCTAGTGGGGGTTCCAGCGGGAGCTCCGGCGGTGACTCCGGCGGCTCCAATGGTGGCGGCAAGAACGGAGCTTCCGGCGGGAACTCAAAGGGTCAGGCAAAGAACCAGGCCTCTTCCGGCGGAGACTCCAAAGACCAGGCAAAGAGCCAGGCTCCTTCTGGTGGCGCGGCCGTCGCCAAGGAGTCCGAGGTCGCGGTCGGAAGCGCCGTAAAGTTCAAGGACGGGGGCAAGGACGCCGTGCTGGTCCACCTTGAAGACGGGGACTTTGTCGCCTATTCCGCGGTCTGCACCCACGCGGGCTGCACCGTAGCCTACAAGAACGCTCAGCTCGCCTGCCCGTGCCACGGCTCGATCTTCGACCCGGCCAACGGCGCCGAGGTCGTCTCCGGCCCGGCCCAGACCCCGCTGGCGGAGATCCCGGTCGAGGTCCGGAACGGGGAAGTGATTCGAGCCTGAAAAAAAGCTCCAGGTTACGGGTTTCAGGCATCAGGAGAAGCCTGACGTGGCGGTACTGCGGCCTGCCAACCTGCCCCTTTGTTGCGGTGCGCGGGCCTTCTGTCTGGGTAAAAACCTGAAGCCCGGAGCCCAATGCCTGTAGC
>JACDFX010000402.1 GCA_013815575.1 Rubrobacter sp. | reverse complement strand
AGGACGCCGTAGGAGATGGGGAGGCGCATGTCCGGCAGGGCCGCGTGCAGGACCACGGAGCCGTCAACGAACATCACGCCCCCGTGGACCACGGACTGGCGATGCACGACGACGCGCACGTCGTCGAAGTCCGCGCCGAAGAGGTGGTGGGCCTCGATGACTTCGAGGCCCTTATTCATCATCGTTGCCGAGTCTATGGTGATCTTGGGCCCCATCTTCCAGGTCGGGTGCGCTAGCGCGTCCTCCGGTCCTACCTGAGTGAGCCGCGTCTCGTCTGTGGAGAAAAAAGGCCCGCCTGAGGCTGTCAGCAGGATGCCCCGCACTTCTTCATCACGTCGGCCGTCGAGGCACTGAAAGATGGCCGAGTGCTCGGAGTCCACCGGGATCAGGGGGTTGTCCTCGGCCAGGGACATGACCCAGTCGCCGCCGGCGATCAGGGACTCCTTGTTGGCAAGGGCGACCCGGTTGCCGGCCCGCAGCGCCCCTACCGTCGCGGCCAGCCCCGCGAAGCCGACGATGCCGTTCAGCACGACGTCCGCCGGCGCCTGGGCCAGGCGCTCCGCCGAACCCGGTCCCGAGATGACCTCGCAGGGCAAGCCATCGAGAACCGCGGGGTCCCCGTTTTCGAGGGCGACAAAGTCCGGGGAGAACTCGGTGGCCTGTTGCCCCAACACTTCGGCGCCGCGGCCGGCGGAGAGGCCCACGACCTCGAAGCGGTCGGGGTGGGCGCGCACGACGTCGAGGGCTTGCAGACCGATACTGCCGGTCGAGCCCAGGATGATCAGGCGGCGTTTCACGAGGTTGTAGGGGAGAATCTCATACGAGCAACTGGATGTAGTATACCGCTGGCACCGTGAAGAGGAGGCTGTCGATCCTGTCGAGCAGGCCGCCGTGGCCGGGGAGGAAGCGTCCGAGATCCTTCACGTCCAGAATGCGTTTGAGGACAGACTCGAAGAGGTCGCCGCCCTGGCTCGCGAGGGAGACGCCCACCCCGATCACCAGAGCTTTCACGAGCGTGTAGTCCAGAAAGCTGACCGCGAAAGGCGAGATCACGATCACCGTAAGAACCAGGCCGCCGATGCTCCCCTCAAGCGTCTTTTTCGGGCTGAGTTTCGGGAAGAGGGGGTGCCGGCCGAAGAAGCGTCCGGCAAAGTAGGCGCCGGAGTCCGAGATCCAGGGCCCGACCACCGCGATCAGGGTAAGCACGATGCGCTCGTCGCGGGGCCCCGGGTAGAGCCCGAGGTGCGCGAGCGGAACCCCTACCCAGAGGGCCATTAGCAGCACGGCCAGCACGGCCCGCAAGGTCCGCGTCTCGGGCCTGCCGGCGAGCCACATCAGCGCCCAGGGCAGGCCCGCTACGGCGCCGGCCAGGATGCCCGTCTGGCGATAAGGGATGGAGAGTAGGACCGGGATCGCGCCTGCCCCGAACGCGGCGACGAACGGGAGCGGCTTCAGAGCTCGGGAGAGCTCGTAGGCGGCCCCGGCGACCACGACGAGCACCAGGCCGAGTACGGCGGCCTTGCCGACCATAATGGCGGCGAGGGCGATGGGCGCAAGCACCAGCGCGGTGACGGTTCGCCACCGGAGCACGGGCGCCTCAGGCGCCGCCCCGGCGCCGGGACCGGGAGGCGAAGGCTTCTAGGGCTACCGTGAACTCTTCGGCGGAGAAGTCCGGCCAGAGCGTCTCCGTAACGTAGAACTCGGCGTAGGCGATCTGCCAGAGCAAGAAGTTGGAGACGCGCAGTTCGCCGCTCGTCCGGATCACAAGGTCGACCTCGGGCGCCTCCGGCGCGTAAAGGTAACGGGCGAACGCCTCCTCGTCCACGGCCTCCGGCGAGAGGCCATCCTCCATCATCCGCCGGGCGGCATCGACTATCTCGGCGCGCCCCCCGTAGTTGAGGGCGATGTAGACGTCGAGCCGGTCGTTGTGGGCCGTGAGCTCCTCGGCCTCGCGGAGCGCCTCCAGAACCCGCTCGGGCAAACCTCCGCGCCGGCCCAGGAAGCGCAGCCGGGCGCCCCGCTCGTTCAACTCTGGCACCTTCTTGCGGGCCGTCTCGATAAAGAGGCGCATGAGGGTCTTGACCTCGGACTGGGGACGTTCCCAGTTCTCCGTCGAGAAAGCGTAGAGGGTCAGCACCTCGACGCCGGCCCGTCCCGCGGCTTCGAGGAGTGGGGTGAGGACTGCGACGCCCTCGCGGTGGCCGGCGGCCCTGGGGAGCCAGCGTCGCTGGGCCCAGCGGCCATTACCGTCCATGATAATGGCGACGTGGCGGGGAGCCGACTTCGGGTCGAAGCCGGCTGGGGCTGGTTTCGCGGCGGGTTCCAGAAGCTAGACCTCCAGAAGCTCCGCTTCTTTGTCCGCGAGGACGGCGTCCACGCGCTTGACGTAGCCGTCGGTGAGCTTCTGCAGCTCGGCCTCGGCCCGGCGCTCGTCGTCCTCGGAGACCTCGCCCTCCTTGCGCAGTTCGTGCACGTCGCGCATCTCGTCCCGGCGCACGTTGCGCACGGAGACCTTGCCCTCCTCTGCCATGTTCCTCGCCATCCTGGTCAGGTCGCGGCGGCGCTCCTCGGTAAGCTCGGGGATGGGCAGGCGCAGCATCTTTCCGTCGTTCTGCGGGTTGAGCCCGATGTCCGAGTCCAAAATCGCCCGCTCTATGTCCTTGAGCGAGTTAGGGTCGAACGGGGTGACGGTCAGCAACCTGGGCTCTGGAACGCCGACGTTGGCGACGCTCCTGAGATCCATCCTCGTCCCGTAAGCCTCTACCTCTATCCGGTCCAGCAGCGACGGGTTCGCCCTTCCGGTCCTGATCGTCGCGAAGTTGTTCTTCAGCGACTCCAGAGCGCCCTGCATCCGGCGCTCCGCTGCGGTCAAATCGATAATGTCGGACACGCCTAGCCTCCTCCGCCCTCGGCCCTGCCGTTCGCCCCTCCTGGGGC
>JACDFX010000401.1 GCA_013815575.1 Rubrobacter sp. | reverse complement strand
CGCCTCGTCCAGAAAAGGTCCGGCACCCCTCGCAAAGATAGTGTTGTAGTAGAGCAGGAACACGACCGGCACCCGATCCGCAAAGCGGGAGGCCAGGTCCAGGCAGTAGCGCAGGTCGGCCCCGTTTTCGATGGCACGGGTGGTCGTGTCCTGGATCGTCGGCCCGTCAGCCAGCGGGTCGGAGAACGGAACCCCGATCTCCAGCACGTCGGCCCCGGCCGCGAGGTACGCCTCCCCCACCCCGGCCGCCCCCTCCAGCGTCGGGTAGCCGCCCGTGAGGTACGGGATGAGGGCCACCCGCTCCTCCGGGAAAGCGCCCCTCAGCCTCTCGGCGCCGCTCACGAGGGTTCTTCGACCGCTTCCGAGGCAGAGGTTGCATGTGTCTCTTTGTCTTTAGTCGCAACCTCTGCTTCGTGGGCGTCCATGCCAAGGGCGTCGGCCACGACGCCTATGTCCTTGTCGCCCCGGCCGGAGAGGTTGATGACGAGGTTCTTGCCGGGGCCGAGCTCGCGGGCTACCTTCTCGGCGTAGTGGATGGCGTGCGAGGTCTCGAGCGCGGGGATGATCCCTTCGAGCCGGGAAGTAGAGACAAAGGCCTCTAGCGCCTCGTCGTCCGTGACGCTCGCGTACTCGACGAGGCCCTCATCCTTGAGGTAGGCGTGCTCCGGGCCGACGGAAGGGTAATCCAGGCCGGCGCTTATGGAGTGGGCCTCCCGGATCTGGCCCTCGTCCGTCTGCAGAACGTAGCTCAGGTTGCCGTGCAGCACGCCCGGGCTCCCGCCCGTCAAGGAAGCGCCGTGCTCCCCCGTCTCGATACCGCGACCCGCGGCCTCCACGCCGACGAGGCGCACGTTCTCGCGGCCCACGAAGGGGTGGAAAGCGCCGATCGCGTTCGAACCGCCGCCGACGCAGGCGACGATGGCGTCAGGGTCCCCGCCGAACCGCTCGCGACTCTGGGTCTCCAGTTCGCGGCCGATGACGGCCTGCAGGTTGCGAACCAGGCGGGGGTACGGGGCGGGGCCTGCGACCGTACCGATGATGTAGTGGGTGTCCTCCACGTTCGTGACCCAGTCCCGGATCGCCTCGTTGAGCGCCGCCTTGAGCGTGCCGGACCCGGTCGTAACGGGCACCACTTTCGTGCCGAGGAGCTTCATGCGGAGGACGTTCGGGGCCTGCCTACGTGTATCTTCCTCACCCATGTAGACGACGCACTCACGGCCGTAGAGGGCGGCGACGGTGGCGGTGGCGACGCCGTGCTGGCCGGCGCCGGTCTCTGCGATGATGCGCGTCTTACCCATGCGCTCGGCCAGGAGCATCTGGCCCAACGCGTTGTTGATCTTGTGCGCCCCCGTGTGCGCCAAATCCTCCCTCTTGAACCACACGTTCGCCCCGCCCCACTTGCGGGTGAGTCGTTCGGCGAGCATGAGCGGGGTCGGACGGCCGACGAAGTCGCGGGCCAGGCGGTCCAGTTCCTCGTTGAACTCGGGGTCGTTTCGGTAGCGTTCGTAGGCCTCTTCAAGCTCTTCGAGAGCGTGGATCAGGGTCTCGGGGACGAACCTGCCGCCGAATGCACCAAAGTACCCCTCGCGATTCTCAACCTTTTGCCGCAACGATGAACCTCCGAACGGACTCTTCGTTCTTTTTTCCGGGCGCGTCTTCTAGGGATGAGGAGGCGTCCACGCCGTAGGGCTCGAAAAAGTCCACGGCGGCCCGCACGTTCTCCGGCGCCAGCCCCCCGGAGACGACGATGTTACCACGGCCCTTTAGCGATTTCGCCAACCCCCAGTCGAACCTTTGCCCCGTCCCGCCCCGCGCCTCTTCGCTGTACGCGTCGAGCAAGAGCAGGTCAGCCTCGAACCTTTCGACGCCCGCGAGGTCGTCAGCGTTACGCACCCGCAGGGCCTTCATCACCGGGAGGCCGCCGGCACGGACCGCGGCCACCACCTCGGGCGTCTCGTCTCCGTGGAGCTGGGCCATGTCGAGCCCCGCCTCCTTGGCCGTCCGAAGCACCTCTTCCGGCGGCGCGTTCACGAAGACGCCGACCTTGAGGACGTTTTCGGGAAGGGCTATGGAGATCCTACGCGCCTCCTCGGCCCCCACCCGACGCGGGCTCTCGGCGAAGATGAAGCCGACCGCGTCGGCCCCGGCCTCCGCCGCCACGCGGGCGTCCGCCACGTTGGTCATCCCGCATACCTTTACCATCGTCATGCCCCGGAGTTTACCCCTTGGAACAGGGGCCATCGCGATGGCAGGCCAGCCGCCACCCACCCCCGTTAAGCGTTCCGTAAGAAAGAAACAAGACCCGCGTAAGAACTACCGCTTAAACTGGGGCCGGTGCAAGAACGAGAGGAGCTGAAACTTTGGCGGCGAACTACGATCTGGTGGTTATAGGCGGGGGGACCGCGGGGCTGGTCTCGGCCGCGGGGGCGGCCTCGCTCGGGGCGCGGGTCGCCCTCGTCGAGCGGGACAGGCTCGGCGGCGACTGCCTGTACAACGGCTGCGTCCCAACGAAGGCGCTCGTCAAGAGCGCCCGCGTCGCCCACCTGGTCCGGCACGCAGAAGAGTACGGCGTCCGGAGCGGCGGGGCCGAAGTTGACTTCCCGGCCGTCATGGACCGGGTGGGGCGCGTCATAGAACGCGCTGGCGAGGCCGACAGCCCCGAGCGTTTCCGCGGGCTCGGGGTTGACGTCTTTCTCGAGGAGGCGCGCTTCGAGTCGCAGCACGGGATCTCCGTCGACGGCCGGCTCCTGGAGACGCGCAGCGCCATCGTCGCGACGGGCTCCCACTCGACGACGCCGCCGATAGACGGGATAGAAGAGGCCGGCTATGTGGACCACATCGGGGCGCTGGCGCTGAGGCGGTTGCCGCGGTCCATGATCGTCGTGGGGTCGGGGCCCATCGGCAGCGAGTTCGCCCAGATCTTCGCCCGCTTCGGCTCGGACGTG
>JACDFX010000400.1 GCA_013815575.1 Rubrobacter sp. | reverse complement strand
GAACGGGCCCATGCGGCTCTTGCGGAACTCTTTGAGCGACGAGTCATACGCGGGCCTGCTCGGGGTGACGGACTCCGAGACGATCTTCGCCCTCGTCCTGGACCGGCTGAGGGAGGGCGCGGATCTTGAAGAGGCACTGAGAGAGACCGTCCGACGCGTCTCGGGGGTGTGCGAGAAGCTTGGGAGGCGCGGCACCCTCAACCTCGCCCTGACGGACGGACGGGGGATGGCCTTCGTCCGCCACTCAACCGAAGGAGCAGGCAACTCGCTTTACCTGCTGGAAGACGGGGAAGATTTCCCCGGGGGCGTCGTCGTGGCCTCGGAGCGCCTCGACGGGGACGCCGGTTGGCGGGAGGTCCCGGACCGTCACCTGCTCACGGTGGGCGGGGAGCGCGGGGCTGCGCTGCGGCCGTTGTCGTATTGAAGTCTGAACCGAAAGGAAATACGTGATGCGAGAAGGGAACGTTGAGGTGATCTCGCTCGACGAGGCCGGGGAGGACGCCGGGCAAATGGCGCGTGACGTGGGCGCCTGCCTGGCGGCCACCCCGAAGGACCTCTCCCCGTGGCCCAAATACTTCTACGACGCGGAGGGGTCCCGGCTCTTCGAGGAGATTACGGCGCAGCCCGAGTACTACCAGACGGGGGCGGAGCTCTCGATCCTCAGGAGCCTTTCGGACGGGATCGTCGCCCGAACCCGCTGCCGGGAGCTCGTCGAGCTCGGCTCGGGCTCCGCGAGCAAGACCCGCGCCCTGATCGACGCCATGTTCAACGCGAACGACGGCCCGCCCCGCTACGTGCCGCTGGACGTGAGCGGGAGCGCGCTCCGGGAGAGCGGCGGGAGGCTCATCTCGGAGTACCCGGGGCTGGAGATCCAGGGCTTTATCGGGGACTTCGACCTCTCCCTGGGACGCCTGCTCGGGCGGCCGACGGACCGGAACCGGCTCGTCGCCTTTCTCGGCGGCACCATCGGCAACTTCACCCCGGAGAAGCGGCAGGAGTTCCTCGATACCCTGCGCGGTGGGCTGCGCGACGGTGACCGCGTCCTGATCGGGCTCGACCTCGTCAAGGACAAACGAACTTTGGAGGCCGCATACAACGACGCCGCCGGCGTGACCGCCCGGTTCAACAGGAACATGATCCGGGTCATCAACCACCGCCTCGGCACGGACCTCGACCCCGACCTCTTCTCCCACCGCGCCATCTACGACGCCGACAGGCAACGCATCGAGATGTGGCTCCACTCCGAAGCCGAGCAGACAATCCATACTCCGGACCTCGAAGCCCACTTCGAGAGGGGCGAGGGCATCCGAACCGAGATCAGCACGAAGTTCACCCCCGATTCCGCCGCCCGGACCTTCGAAGAGGCCAGCCTACAGCTACTGGACCTCTATACCGACGACCGGGACCTCTTCGCCCTCGCCCTCGGAAAAGCAGTGTAGAAGGTAGTAGCCGCTAGAGCGCCGAGTCCATCCAGCGCGGGAACCTGGACCAGAAAACCCGTTGCCCGAGGTCCCACACCGGCACGAACGGCCGGCGCACGAGGGCGTCGAGGCGAAGCGTTACCACCGTACCCCCTACCCCCTCCTCGGCCCAGAACTGCAGCCGGGTCGGGCGCGCGAGGCGCGGGCTAAGGGCGTAGGAGCCGTAGAAGTACTTGAGGTCCCGGTAGGCGGGCCCCTCGCCGGGCCCTCGCACCTCCCCGATGGCGCCAGCGGCGTTCAGAAACGGCCCGTGGTGGACGTTTAGCACGCCCGGCTCGAAGCCGCCATCCACGAACTCGACCCTGAAAGGCCACACCTGGCCGTCAACGAATGTCGCCGGATCGTTCAGCCACGCCCAGACGCGTTCGACGGTATGCCCCACGAAGAACGTCTTCTGGTAGGCGTGATCCACGAAGCCTTCCGGGGCGCCGGTTGGCACCGCGAAACCCTCCGGTCCCATATCCGGGTCCAACCTCATAAGACCTTTGCCATTGTCGCCATCTCAGTATCCTCACCATACCCGTTCTTTGCGTAGAAACCCCGGGCCGGGGTATCGAAACCGGTCAAGAGAAAGACGCTACCGACGCCCGCCTCCCGCAAACGGCCCTCCAGGCACGCGAGGAGCCTGCCTCCGGCGCCCGCTCCCTGCATCTCGACCCTCACGCAAAACTCGTGCAGAAAGAACCCCCGTCCCACGGCCCGGCGCACGCGGTTGCCCAGTGCCAGTCCCACGGGCTCGCCGCCAATGACGCACACGAGGCCTTCGAAACCCGGGGAGTAGTAGATCTCCGCAAGCCTCTCCCGGGCTTTCTCAGGGGTCCACGGCTCACCCCACGGCTCCGAGGAGAACACCGAGGCGTACGGCCCGGCGCACCCGTCCAGGTGATCCTCACCGAAAACCTCGATCTCTTCCAAGCCACGACTACAGGCTACAAGAGAACCGCGGGCGCGGCGTGCCAGAACTAGAACGCATACCGCACCTCACAGTACGGCATCTTGCGGGCGAGAAGCTCGCGGAACTGCCGCACGAGGCCCCGCTTCAGGTTTCGCTCGTAGCGCAGTACCCGCTCACCACTCGCCTGCGAGGTCTTGTGCTCCTGCACGTCCGGCCGCCAGAGGACCTTCTCCCCCTCCGGATGCCAGGAGAGGTTCACGTCGTGCAGCTCCCCCGTGTGCGTCAGGAAGATGACCTCCGCGGCGAGCTGGGCCTTCGCCGCCGGGGAGAGCGCCGCGTCGAGCATCCCGAACAGTTCGGCGTAGTCCTCGGGCCAGCCGTCCTTGAAAATCACCGGCCCGAAGTTCACGTTCACCTCGTAGCCCGCCTCGACAAAATCGTTTATGGCCCCGATGCGCCGCTCCACCGGCGAGGTGCGCACGTCCACCAGCCTGGAGATCTCCGGCGGCATCAGGGAGAAGCGCAGGCGCGTCTTCCCCTGCGGATCGTAGTCCAGAAGTTCGCGGTTC
>JACDFX010000058.1 GCA_013815575.1 Rubrobacter sp. | reverse complement strand
GTGGAAGTGGATGGTGTGCGGGTGCGTGCCCCGGTTCTTGAACACGATGCGCAACCGGTCCCCCTCCCGCGCCCGCAGCGTCGGACCCGGCACCTGCCCGTTGAACGTCCAGGCCGGGTAGAAGACCCCCGGGGCGACCTCTATCTCGGCGTCCTCGGCCACCATCTCGTACTCCCGGACGGTCCTACCGCCCTCCTGGCGCTCCTCTCCCCAGTAGAAGTCCCTCAAAAACTCCGAGGGGTCGAACCGGGAGAGGTCGACGTCCCCCGTACCCCCGTGCTGCCCGACGTCTCCCTCGTGTCCACCGGCATCGTGCTCTGCGGCGTCGCCGGCGACCTTGCCGCCGGCGTCCTCCTGTCCGGCCGCCCGGTCCGCGTGGGCGCCCAACAAGCCGCCCGAGACGCCCAAAGCGCCCATGACCCCGGCCGCCTTCAGGAAGTCCTGGCGCGAAACCTTCTGCAAGACCCTTCGAGACATTTCCTTCATCCGCTACACCTCCGTAAAGAATCCCGTTCCCAACCACCAGAGCCCCGCCGCCCGCCGGACCAGACTCCCACGCCACCCGCTCTTCGAGCCTCCGCCGTTGACCTCATATCCATCTCCTTCCGTTCCGGTGACTTGCCAAGTTATTTTTAGGCATGTATAAACTATTGTCAAGAGCTACCATAATAATCTAGCCGGTTAGGGCTAATTTTTTGGGGAACGACCATGAGGACGAACGGTACGGAAACGACGATGGGGCTCAGCCGGTCGAGGGAGGATTACCTGAGGCTGATCTACGAGCTGGGCTGCGACGGGGAGGAGGTGGGCGTGTCCGCCCTGGCCGGGCGGCTCGGCATAAGCGCCGCTTCGGTCACCGGGATGGCCAAGAGACTCGCGGGGGCGGGGCTGGTCGATCGGACCCCGTACCGGGGGCTGGCCCTCACCGGGGAGGGGAGAAGGGCGGCGCTCGGGGTGGTGAGGCGCCACCGCCTGATAGAGCTCTACTTGGTGGAGGCTCTTGGCTACTCGTGGGACGAGGTGCACGAGGAGGCCGAAACCCTGGAGCACGCGGCCTCCGAGTGCTTCGTGGACCGTCTTGAGCGGCTGCTGGGATATCCGGAGGTGGACGCCCACGGTTTCCCCATCCCGACCAGTGAGGGCGAGGTCGTCGAGAATGCCTACGTCTCTCTAGCCGGGCTCGGCGTCGGTAAGAGGGTCGCGATCCGGCGGGTGCTCGACCGCGCCCCGGAGGTCTTGCGCCACCTGGCCGGGATGGAGCTGACCCTCGGCGCGGAGCTGGAGTTGGTCGAGCGCCACCCGTTCGAGGGCCCCTTGATCGTGGCCTCCGGCGGAAAGAACCTCGTGGTGAGCCCGAAGCTGGCCCGCCACGTCTTCGTGGAGCCCGTCCCGGTTCGCGGAGAATACGGCGCGGGCAGGACGGGCTTGCCGCGCCGCGCCACCCTTGCGAAAGGTTCGCAGTGAACCGCTTAATCGGGTACAGCGGTAAAAGCCGCGGAGCCGTACGCTGCGCGGCGAACCGTCGGGGTCAGAAGCGGCCTTGACGCCCGAGATCGAGCACGCGCTCAAGGTTAGCGGCCATCGCCTCACCCACCCGCGCGGGGTCGTCGTCCGCGGGAGCTGGAGAGTAGCCGGCGCCTCCTCTCCGCCGAACAGGTGTACGGGCTCGTCAAGCGGGAGCAACCCCGGAGTGAGCCTCTCCAACGTCTACAGGACACTGAACCTCCTCGAGAAGCTCGGAGTAGCACGCAGAAAGGGCCTCGGAGGCGGACGCTACCGCTACGGGCTGCGCGCCGTCAAGCCCACCCAGCACGCCCGTTGCGACCCCTACGGTGCGACGATCGAGTTCAGCGAAGAGCCCACCGACTATCTCGCCCTGCAGGTGCAACACGACGCAGCATTCGTCGCCGACTCCTCCGAGCTCACCCTGCACGGACACTGCGCCGCCTGCGCGGCCCGCGAGCCGCGAGCCCGAGCCGGGAGCCCGAGGGACGCTGACAGATTGCATGTGGTCTGATAATATTTTTAGACATATCTAAATTCGACTGGTGTGAAGGAGGCGAGCGATGAACGGACGGCAGAACGGGGATCGGTCCTCAGAAGACCGTTTCCCGGAGCTTTTCGGGCTGATCGAGGGGTACGCGGAGGGAGGCGCCGAGAGGGAGGCGATGGCGCTGAAGGTCATCAGTGGGGCTTACCTGCCCTCCCTTGAGTCGCGGGCGTTGGGCGACGCAGGCGGCGCCAGGCGGGTGGTGGATTCGATCCTGGAGCGCCACGGCCACTTCGTCGAGCACGGCGAGAGCGGGGGGTTGCACCCCCAGAGCGTGTACGCGGTCTTGAACGTCGCCAAGCACAGCGGCAAGGAAGAGGACAGGAGGTGGGGGGCGAGCCGTCTGTTCGGGATGATGGAGGCGTTGGGCAGGAAGGCGCGCGGCGGCAACGGCTACCCGAAGCACGCCGCGGACGCGGCGCTCTTGTCGGCGGGCCTGGCGCAACTCTCCCAGGCTGCTCAAGCGGCCAAGGTGCGCGTCGGCTCGCTGAACTGATCGTCCGACGGGGGCGGCGGGGGCCGTTGCCGCGTCCCCCTCGATTCGTGGAAGGACACCCGGGATGCCCCGAAAGCAGTTCGAGCTGGAGCTAGGCCTCCTGGCCCGCGGGACTATGGCCCTCGGCCGGAAGGTGGAGAGCTCTCTGGCGCTCATGGTCCGGACCCTGGAGGACCACGACGCCCGCACCGCCGCGCGGCAATTGGGCGACGACGCCAAGTTCAAGTCGTGGGGGATGAGCATCGAGCGGGAGTGCGCGATGGTCGCGGTGCGGCAGGCGCCGGTCGCCCGGGATTTGCGGCTGGTGCACGCGGTGCGGGGCGCCTCGGACCACCTGGTGCGGGCCGGAGCCCTCTGCGAGCACGTCTTCCGGGCGGTCGCCGACACGCCCGGGGAGCAAGGGTACGGGGACCTCGACGGTGTGATCTTGTGCATGGCCCAGGCGACCCACAAGCTCTTCGGGGAGGGCCTCACGGCCTTCGAGCACCGCGACCCCTGCGGCGCCAGGACCCTCCGGGCTGCGGACGACGAGGTGGACCTCCTCTACAGGGAGGCCCTGGCCCTGGCGGCCGGCTCGGCCGCCGGGGAGGCTATCTCGCCGGGGTGGCTGGCGCGGGCCCCGCTGGTGGTCCACTACCTGGAGCGGATAGCCGACCGGGGGGTGGAGATCGGGGAGCTCGCCGTCTTCGTGATCGAGGGGGAGCGTGCGGAGAGCGTGGCGGGCCGGCGGCGCTCCTGACGCGGCGATCGTTAGACTAACCGTCGCCACTTTTTGCTTCGTCACACGGGCCGAGCGCATCGCCACGCTGCCGCGAATCATACTGATTGGCGTGGGCCTGGCCTGCGCCGTCACGATGCCGGTCCTCGACCGTGACAGCAAGCTGGAAGGGATAAAAGGAGCGCGAGTAGCAGTGGAGCGGAAACGTACGCTAAGGCGCCGCTAAGGCGCCGCGAAGAGGGGAGCATAAAATTCCTGGGGCAGCTTCTCCTCTGCTGACGCGGAGAGTCGCGAGGAAGGAGACCTATCGTGCGACGGCTCTTATCGGTGTGCCCCCGCTTTTTTATGCTCCCCGCTATCCCCTAAAAGACGAAGACATAGCCCATCTCTGGCCCACCCGCTACGCTCACATAAACCCCTACGGCAGGTACACCATAGACGTCGATGGAGACCTACCCGAAGCCGGCGACGGCCTCCGCCCCTGCGCCCGGCATGAACTGCTCCGGAGGTCGCCACCGGCTGTAGTGTTAAGGAATATGAAGGTCGTTGGGATTTACCCGTTTTCTACCGATACCCGATCTTGCCCCCTGACGCATCGTCCCCGTTGCGTCCTCCTTGGTCTACGCGCGGATGGTCGATCCCCATCACCGGCGGTTCGTCCTGCGGGCCGCCGGACTCGTCGCGCCGCGCGCCCCCCCGCTCGGTCTTCTCTCCTCGGCGCTGTCCTTCTACTGTCAACGCAAAACCTACGGTTTCTTGCGAAACACCGAAGCCTAGGCTTGTGTATGCGGCCCTCTTAAAGACTCAGTGCCTATCGAGTTTTTTCGCGATGTCCTTGTGGTCGAGCCGGTAGCAGATCGAACGGCCGTGCGGGCACGTGGCCGGGTAGCGGCTGCCCAACCAGTCCTTGATCAGCGCCTCCATCTCTGGGTGGGAGAGCCTGTCTCCGAGCTTTACCGCCGAGTGGCACGCTATGGTGGCGAGGATCCTTTCCTCCCTGCTCATCCCCGACGCCGTGCCCTTCATGACCGAGACCGCCTGCCTAAACGCTCCGGCCACGTCGCGCTGTGCCAGGGTGGAGATCACCCCGTTTATCCTGAAGGAAGCCTTGCCGAACGGCTCCACCTCGAAGCCGTACACCGAGAGCTCCTCCAGCGAATCGGCCGCCTCCGCGGCGTCCTGGGGTGCGAGCTCGACCACTTCGGGGATAAGTAGAGATTGTATGGTGGGCATTTGCTCGGCCTCGGGGTCGGCGAGCCGGTCGAGCAGGGCACGCTCGTGAGCGACGTGTTGGTCGACGATCCACGCGGCCATTGGCTCGTCCACGAGGATATAGCCCGAGCCTATCTGTCCCACGACGCGAAGGTCCCTGAGGCGCGGCAAACTTCCTCGCTCCACGCCGGGCGTGGAGCCGACCCGTGAGAGAGGGGCGGAAGCTTGCTCTATGCGCCTGCGTTGCTCCGAGAGGTCGGGTACCTTCGATGGATGGGCTCCGGAGCCCTTGGAGGTCCCGAAAAGGCTATCCGAAGAGATCGAGCCGCCCTTATTGGTGCCGGTCGACCTCTTGCCGGGAGGTACGGAAGGGCGTGTCCCCCCGTTCGCCGGGTGCCCCTCCGTGGGATGCCTCTCCCTTGCGGCCAAAGGCGCATAGGGGCCGCCCTCGCTGGCCGGAGGCGGGTAGGGGCCCGAGGAGGTTCCGGGTTCTCTGCCGCGCCCATCCTGCTCCGGGGCGGGATCCCCCGTCCCTTGTATGGCGTTGCGGACCGCCTCGCTTATAACCTGGCGCACCTCCTTCTCGTCCGAGAAGCGCACCAGCTGCTTGGTCGGGTGGACGTTGACGTCCACCTGCCGAGGGTCGACCTCGACGCGCAGCGCCATCGGCGGGAAGCGGCCCGCGGCCACGG
Source organism: Rubrobacter sp. (assembly GCA_013815575.1). GTDB lineage: Bacteria > Actinomycetota > Rubrobacteria > Rubrobacterales > Rubrobacteraceae > Rubrobacter_D. The sequence goes on along the minus strand of JACDFX010000058.1, from coordinate 2,769 downwards.
TCGCCCGGTAGGCGTCGTCTATGCCCTTGGTCAAGGCCTCTGCCCTGACCCATCGGCCGTTCACGGACACCGTCTGGCGCGAGCGGCTGCCCTCGGTGATGCTCGGCAACGCCGCGTAGCCGGTAACCTTGAAGGCGCCCGACTCGTGGTCCACCCGCCGCATCGCCCTCGCCTTGCCCACGCCGTAAAGCTGGGCGAGGCGCTCGATGAGGTCCTTGGCCGCGGGCAGGGAGAGCACCTCGTTGCCCTTCTCCACCAGGCGGAACATCACCCCAGGATGGGCTATGGCGAGGTTGGTCATGGTCTCCACCACGGCCGCCCGCTCCGCGCGGGCGCTCTTCAGGAAGGCCCTCCTGGCCGGCACGTTGTAGAAGAGCCTGTCGACCAGCACGGTGGTGCCCTTGGGGTGCGAGGCGGGGGAGACGGCGACGTTGCCGCCAACGTCGGTTGTCACGTTCGTGCCCGCCCCCTCGCCGGTCGAGGTGGTCAGGGAGAAGGCCGATACGCTGGCTACGGAGGGCAACGCCTCGCCGCGGAAGCCCAGGGTCATGACGGACTCTATGTCGCTTGCGGTGCGGATCTTGCTAGTCGCGTGCCTCAGGACGCTCAGCTTGGCGTCTTCTTCGTTCATGCCAGAGCCGTCGTCCCTGACCAGCATGCGCTCGCGGCCGCCGTCGGCTACCTCCACCTCTACGCGCGTGGCGCCGGCGTCCAGGGCGTTCTCGCAGAGCTCCTTGACCACGGAGGCGGGGCGGTCGACGACCTCTCCGGCGGCGACCTGCTGAGCCACGAGGGGATCGAGTAACGCTACCTGGCTCAAGGAACCTCCGCACGTCGGTTACACACGGGTAGAATTCTACTCGCCGGATCGTCGCTCACCACGCTAGCCCCGTCCTGGTCGGGGTAGCGGCGAACCGAGCCGGACGCCTCCTCGTGGTCGGGCCTGTCGGCAAGCACCGAAGGGTATACCGCCTCGACGTAAGACGGGAACGCGCTCGCGTCGACGAGGCCGAGCTTCCTCATCACGAGCGAGTAGGCCTCCAGCAGCACGGGGGGGTAGGACACCGCGGCCGTTAGGCCGCTCCCGCCGAGTCGCCCAACCTCCCCTCGTGCGCGGTCGTGGAGCCCGTCGTCCGCTCCCTGGGATGTCCCGAAGACGCGGAGCCTCACCGCCCGCCCGCGTACCGGCCGAAGACGCCGCTGCTTCGCGCCAGGAGCCGTCCCGGGCGCGGGCCGCCTCGCGTCACCACCAGCAGGACCTCCTTGTAGGGGGAGAGTTACGGAAGCTGTCAGGAGCCGCAATTAGGGGACTCGCGCCGCGTTCCCCAACGGCAGCCGCTCCTCCATGTCCAGCTCGAATCTGCCGTAGGGGTTGACGTGCCCGAAGATCAGCGGGGTGAGGCCCCTGAGATCCTCGGCAGTGAGGCGCCCGGACCACGAGGGCGCCGAAAGCACCTCCTGGATCATCAGCGTATTGACGTAGACTAGCGCGAGCTGCAGGAGGTGCAGCGAGAGCACGGAGACCTCCTGCTCCTCCAGGCGGTTGGCGGCGACCTCCCCGCCCTTACCGTAGAAGATGAAGGAGTTCGCCGCGTTCCAACTCTCGATGACGTTGAGGCCCTCATGGACCTCCCGCCTGAGTTCCAGCGAGGAGAGGTACTCGCAAAGGAACACGGTCTTCACGGCGCGCCCAAGCTCCGAGAGGGCGCGGTAGGTGGGGTGCCGAAGGTTGGAGCGGGTGAAGCGCCTGAGGATGGACTCGGCCTCCGCGGTGCCCACCTGCAGGGCACTGGCGAAGCGCACCATCTGGTCGTACTGGTTGCGGATCAGCTCCCAGTCTATCGGCCTCGTCAGAATCGGCTGCAGGTTCGTCCACCGGCCCGGCTCGCCCCTGCGCGGCCGGTAGAGGCGTTGCGACGCCAGGTTCTTCAGGCGGGGCAAGAGGCGGAAGCCCAGGAGGTGACTGAACGCGAACGCAACCTCCGACTGGCCGTGGGTGTCGACGTAATTCCTGTCCACGCTCATCTCGGTGCAGTGGCGCAAGACCCCCTCGATCATCGCCGCCACCTCCGACGAAGACGCCCTTTTGAGTTGGGAATAGATGCACACCGACTTCTTCTCGACGTGCCAATAGATCATCACGCCCCTGCCGCCGTAGCGGATGTGCCATTCCGTCATGAGGTTTTGGTCCCACGCTCCGAACTTCTTCGAGTCCGATGCGCACGCCGTGGTCGCCTCACCCCACAGCCCGGGGTCCCTTGCTGCGAACACCCCGTCGGCTACGCGGGCGATCGCAGCCCTGAGCTGCTCCTTATGTACGAAGCGGCGCCTCACGTAGCGTAGGTCCGAGTAGGTGCTCCCCGCGTCGCCGGCGGCCACGCGCTTGAGGCCCACGTTCGTCCCGAGCCCGTAGAGGCAGAGCAGGAGGCGCTTTTGGAGGACGTCCGGCGGAAGGACTTGCCGGGAGGCCACGGTCGTGAGCAGGTCGGTGAAGCCGAGCCTCAAGTCGGCCTCCTTGAGGATGTCCAGAAGGCTCGTCATCGGCCAACGCCCCGCCACGTCGGCCCTGAGGGCGTCGAGGTTCGGCGGCTCGGGCTGCCTCGGCAGGGGCGAGAGACGGATGCGGCCCTTGCCGCGCTCCGTTACGTTCAGGTACGGGTTGCGGGGGTACCCGCGGTCGAAGCCGTTGAGGGCCTCCTCCATCCGCCCCTGTAGGCTCTCTACGAACCGGTCGGCCTCCATCGGCTGGTCCAGGAGGCCGTAGTAGGC
>JACDFX010000399.1 GCA_013815575.1 Rubrobacter sp. | reverse complement strand
GCGCAGCACCTCCGCGGGCGTCGCCGTCAAGCTTGGTCAGCACCATCCCGTCGAAGTCCGCGTACTCCTTGAAGGCCTGGGCCACGTCGACGGCGTTCTGTCCCGTAACGACGTCGAGCACGAGGAGGACCGAGTGCGGCCTGGAGACGGTCCTGACACGCTTGATCTCCTCCATCATGTCCATGTCCACGACCTGCCGGCCCGCCGTGTCCACGATGACGAAGTCGTAGCCCCCGTCCCTGGCCTCCTTGATACCACGCTCCGCGATCTCCTCCGGCTTCGGCCCCGTCCCCTCCGTATAGACAGGTACGGAGAGCTCGCGCCCGATCTGCTGCAGCTGGTCTATGGCAGCGGGACGATAAGTGTCGCAGGCCACGAGATAAGGGCTCTTCCCGAGCTTTCGCACGAAGAGCGCCAGCTTGCCTGCCGTCGTCGTCTTGCCGTGGCCGTTGAGGCCCGCGAGCATCACGACCGTCGGCGGGCGAGACGCGAAGGTGAGCTTGTGCGAGGTCCCGCCCATCAGGTTAGCCAACTCCTCGTTGACGATCTTGACGATCTGCTGTCCCGGGCTCAGTGCCTTCGAGACATCCGCCCCCGTCGCCCTGTCCCTAACGTTGGAGACGAACTCCTTTACGACGCCGAAGTTGACGTCCGCCTCCAGCAGGGCCAGCCGGATCTCGCGGGTCACCTTCTTTACCTGGTCCTCGGTGAGGTTCCCGCTGCCGCGAACCCCGTCGAGGGCTTTGTTGAGCCTGTCGCCTAAAGTATCGAACATTTAGAGATCTCCAAACAATGCTTCCGCGAACTCCCTGGCGTCGAAGGGGTGCAAATCCTCGACTTTCTCTCCGACGGAGATCAACTTTATCGGCACCCCGACCTCGTTGGCAATCGCGAGCGCGATGCCGCCCTTGGCCGTCCCGTCGAGCTTGGTTAAGATTATGCCGGTAAGCCCGGCGACTTCCTGGAACATCTTCGCCTGCCGCAGCCCGTTCTGGCCCGTGGTTGCGTCCACGGTCATCAACACCTCGTGTGGCGCGCCGGGCATCTGGCGCCCGATCACCCGGTAGACCTTGTCGAGCTCCGCCATGAGGTTGACCTTGGTGTGCAATCGCCCGGCCGTGTCTATGAGCAGCACGTCGGTCCCCTCGCGCTTGGCGGCCTCGATGGAGTCGTGCGCCACGGCGGCGGCGTCGGCCCCCCGGTCGCGCGCGATAACAGGCGTCGAGGTCCTCTCACCCCATTGCTGGAGCTGCTCGATGGCCGCGGCCCGGAATGTGTCCCCGGCCGCGAACATCGTCGTCCCCGGGAGGAAGCGCGAAAGCTTGCCGATGGTCGTGGTCTTGCCGGTGCCGTTGACGCCGACCATCAGGATCACGGTCGGCTTGTGCGACACGTCGAGCTCGACCGGACCCTCTAGCATCCTCGTCGCGTACTCCACCATGAGCCGCTTCAACTCGGCGCCGCTGGTGATGTTCCTGCGCAGCGCCTCCTGCTCGAGCTCCGCGACGAGCCTGGCGGTCGTCGGCACCCCGACGTCGGAGGAGACCAGGATCTCCTCGACCCTCTCCCAGAACTCCTCGTCCTCGGCGTCCTTGAACTCGGCCACGGCGGCGTTGAGCTGCCCGACAAAGGACTCCCGGCTCCGCGTCAGCCCCTGCCGCAACCGCCCGAACCAACCGGCCGACTCTTGCTCCTCCGCAACCGCCTCGGCATCCGGCGCCTCTTCGACGGCAGTCGGCTCGGGAAGCGGTTCCACTACCTCCGAACCGGACTCTACCTCCTCCGGTTCCAGCACCTCTTCCCGCGGCGGCCCCGCGGGCACGATTTCTACCTCCTCGACGACCGAGGCTTCGGGCATGTCTTCAGGCGCCACCGACCCGGCGATCTCATCCTCACGGACGGGGACGCCGCCGTTGCCGGGTCGGTGGCGCGGGCCCTCCGTCTCGGTGGCGGTAGGACTCTGGTTCTCGGTTTCGTCTGTGCTTCGTCTGAAAAAATTACGCCAAGAGCGCGCCATGGGCGACTTCTCTCTCTCCCTGCAAACGTTTAGATACGACAGTGGTGGCTCCGGAGGCGTCCTGGACCACCCCATAAAGGACGTCCGCCGCGGCCATCGTCCGTTTCTGGTGGGTGACCAGCAGATATTGGCCGCCGAGCCGGTGGGAGTCTACCACAGAGAGAAAACGCGCCAGGTTTACGTCGTCCAGCGCGGCCTCCGCCTCGTCCAGGATGCAGAACGCCCCCGCCCCCCCCATCGGCCGGCTCAGGAAGATACTGAACAGGAACGAGAGGGCCAGCAGCGCCCGCTCCCCACCGGAGAGAACCCGCAAGGGCCTCCAGCCCTTCCGACCGAGCCGGAGCCCAATCTCCACCCCCTCCTCCGAAAGATCCAGAACCCCCGAAGCCCCCTGCAACATCCGGGGCACGATCTCCCCGAACGCATCCCGTACCTGCCCGAAAGTCTGCGAGAAACGCACCTCTATCTCTCGATCCACCGAGTGTATTATGCGGTTGAGTTCGATGGTGGCCTCTTCGGCGTCGGCGCGTTGGGCGGCGACGAACTCGTGGCGTTCGCGCAGTTCCTGTTCCTGGGAGAGGGCGAGGAGGTTGACGTCGCCGAAGCGTTTGAGTTGACGCGCGAGTTTCTGGCGTTCGGCGTCGGTGTCTTCCGGGTGCCGTTCGGCTTCCAGGCGGGCGGCTTCTAGGGTGCTGGCCCACTCGGTCTGGATCTCCTCGACGGAGTCAGCGGCGGCGGCCTCGGCCCTGGCGACCTCTTCGGCGAAGCGTGCCGCCTCCGCGCGGGCGGTGGCGAGCTCCCCCGCCGTCTCGACGGCGCGGCGAGAGAGGTGGGAGCGCTCCTCCGACACCCGGCGGTGGGACTCCGAGAGTTCGCCCCGGATCCGGCGCAGGTCGCTTCGACGCTCACGCACGGCGGAGAGGAGGGCGGTCG
>JACDFX010000398.1 GCA_013815575.1 Rubrobacter sp. | reverse complement strand
TCGGACCCCAAGAACGGCGCGGCGCGCGCGATCGCCTCCAGGTCGTTGAGCAGGCGAACCGATCGTAGGCCCAAGGCTTTCCCTAAACGTGCCTCGTCCATCTCCCAGGGCAGGTTCGTGGCCGCGGCCTTGCCGCCGGTCACCGGGCCGGAGACACCGAAACTCGCGCGGTCCACCGGCAGGCCGTTTTCCGCCAGAAATTCGCTCGCGAGCGCTTCGAGGCTCGGGTAGTAGGCGCTCGCGAAGGTCTCCTCCACCACTGGTGCGCGCGGCCCATCATCGGGGGAGAAGATTGCCAGGGCGGTCTTGGTTCCGCCTATATCGCCGGCAAGCAGCATGCGGTTACTCTCCCCCTTCGAAGGACGGGTAGAGGGCCATCCCCCCGTCCACGAACAGCGTCGCGCCGGTGACGTAGGAGGCTTCGTCCGACGCCAGGAACGCCACGCAAGCGGCGACCTCCTCCGGCTCCCCCCACCGGCCCCAGGGGACGAGCTTCTCCATCGCCGCCCGCTGTTCCGGGTCGTCGAGCTTCTCCCGGTTTATGGGGGTTGCTATGGCCCCCGGGGCCACGGCGTTGACCCTCACCCCCCTGCCCGCGAACTCCAGCGCCAGGGTCTCGGTGAGCATCTTCAGCCCGCCCTTGGTCGCGGCGTAGTGGGTGAAGTGGGGCCAGGGGATGCGCTGGTGAACGCTGGACATGTTGACGACCACCCCGCCCCCGTTTCCGACCATCACCCTCATGGCCTCCCGGCACATAAGGAAGGCCCCGGTGAGGTTGACCGCCACCACCTTCTCCCAATCCTCCAGGCTCATCTCCAGAAAGGGACGCTCCGTCTCGATCCCGGCGTTGTTCACCAGAATATCCAGCCGCCCGTACTCCTCGACGACCGCCCGCACCATCTCTTTGACCTCGTCCTCTTTGGAAACGTCTCCCCCGACGGCGATGGCCCGTCCGCCGGCCTCCGTTATCTCCTGCACAGATGTCTGGGCTCCGTCCTTATCCGACCGGTAGTTCACTCCGACAGCGGCGCCTTCTCGCCCCAGGCGCACCGCCGTCGCCCGTCCGATGCCGCTCGAGGCCCCGGTAACGAGGGCCACCTTACCTTCGAGTCTCTGTTTCATGGCTCCAAGCGCCTCCTCTAAGTCGCCTCCGTATTTGTCTATTTCAGTGCCCGGTCGAGGTGGACGGCGGCGCTTATGAGGGCGAGGTGGGTGAAGGCCTGGGGGAAGTTGCCCAGGGCCTCGCCGGAGCTTCCGATCTCCTCGGCGTACAGACCGAGGTGGTTGGCGTAGGAGAACATCTTCTCCAGGGCCAGGCGGGCCTCCTCCAGCCGGCCGGCCTGGGTGAGGCACTCGACGAGCCAGAACGAGCACATGCTGAAGGTCCCTTCCTCGCCGTCGAAGCCGGTGTCGGCGGCCTCCTCCAGGTTGTAGCGGTAGACGAGGCTGTCGTAGGCCAGCTCTTCCTGGATCTTGTCCAGCGTGGCGAGCCAGCGGGGGTCGGTGGGGCCGACGAACTTGACGAGGGGCATTAGTAGGAGGGAAGCATCGAGGGCCTTGCCCCCGTAGTGCTGGACGAAACTCCCGCGCTCGGGATCCCAGCCGTTCTCCATTACGTCCCAGTAGATAGCATCCCGCTGCTCTATCCAGCGGCCTTCCCCGGCGGGCAGGCCGCGCTGGCGGGCGATGCGCACTGCCCGCTCGAGCGCCACCCAGGCCAACACCTTGGAGGACAGGAACTGCTGGCGCCCGCCCTGGACCTCCCACATCCCCTCGTCCTCTTCCCGCCAGTTCTCGCTCAGCCAGTCGAGGATGCGGCGGAGGTTCTGCCACAGGTCGTGGTCCAGGGGGGAGCCGTACTTGTTGCTGAGATAAGCCGCGTCCAGCACGGCCCCGTAGAGGTCGAGCTGGAGTTGATCGTAGGCCGAGTTCCCCAGGCGTACCGGTTGGGAGTTCATGTAGCCGGAGAGGTGGGAGAGCTCCGTCTCGGGGACCTCCGCCCGGCCGTCTATGCCGTAGAGGGGCTGGAGCTGGCCGTCGGCCTCCTGACAACGCTCCCGGAGCCAGTCCATGAACTTTTTGGCTTCCTCGTCGAAGCCTAGCCGGATCAGGGCGTAGAGCGTGAAGCTCGCGTCCCTGAGCCACGTGTAGCGATAGTCGAAGTTGCGCCCGCCCCCCACGGCCTCCGGCAAACCCATGGTCGGAGCAGCGACCAGGGCACCGGTCGGGTCGTAGACCATGAGCTTGAGCGCGAGGGCGGAGCGGTTCACCATCTCTCGCCACCGGCCCCGGTAGGTGCTCTTTGAGATCCAGCGCCGCCAGTAGTCGAGCGTCTTTTGTAGCAGATCCCGGCACTCCACCTCCGAGAATACGTCCCCTGGCCCTTCGTCCTCTTCGAGTCGCTGCAGCACGAACGTAGTGCTCTCTCCCTCCTTCAAGGTGAACCGCGCGCGGGCGCTCCGGCCCGGGCCTTCCTCCAGCCGCACCCCGGCCGCGAGGCCCAGGTCCATGTCCGCGCCCGTAAAGACCGCTCCTTTCTCGCCAAGGGCGATGGTATGCTCCTGGCGAGCGTAGTCGAAGGCCGGCCGGCAGTCGACCTCGAAGGTCATCTCTCCCCTTATGACCCGCACATCACGGATGAGCCTGTGACGCTCCGTTTCGCCTCCGATGGGCATGAAGTCCAGGATCTCGGCTACCCCTTCCGGCGAGAGGTAACGAGTCAACAGCACGTTGGTGTCCGGGAGGTAGAGCTGCTGGCTGCGGGCGTAGTCGAGAGGTCGCAGCTTGAAGTGTCCGCCTTTCTCGTCGTCCAGGATGGCGGCGAAGACGCTCGGGGCGTCGAATCTGGGGAGGCACAGCCAGTCTATAGTCCCATCGACACCTACCAGCGCGGCGGTGTGCAGATCTCCTATAACCCCGTGGTCCTCTATCGGGAGGTATGTCATGCGTCTCCTTAGC
>JACDFX010000397.1 GCA_013815575.1 Rubrobacter sp. | reverse complement strand
CCGGACCTGGCGCGGCGACGGCTGCGCCCCCTCCAGCGCCCGGAGCAGCACCACCACTACCACCAGGGCTATGACGAGGCTGGGGATCAGGTACGCCGCGTTGTACGCGCCCGAGTAGACGTAAGGATTCCAGCCCTCCGGCGCATACGAGGCGAAAAAGACCACGCCCGAAACGAAGTGGCAGACGAAGCGGGCCAGGACGGCGACCGTGGCCCCGATAACCGCCCCCCGCACGGTCGGCCGGAAGAAGCCGGCTAGCCCCAGGGCGCCGAAGGCCAGCGGGTAGTCGAAGAGGACCTGCACCGGATGCACCACTACCGGCCCTACGGCCAAGTTCAAAAGGCCGTAGGCGGCCCCCGTGACGACGCCGACCACCGGACCCTGGCGCAGGGCGAGCAGTATCAGGGGGATCATCTCCAGGGATATGGAGCCCCCGAAGGGCATCTGGAAGACCTTGATCAGACCCAGAACGAACGCGAGCGCGATGGCGAGCGCCGCCTCGGTCAAGACCCTCGTGTCCCTGAAAGCGTTCAAAAGCGCACCCTCTTTCGGATAAGCGGGGATGCGCCGACGAGATTCTCTTATCTCCCTTCGCCGGCATTGCCCGGATCAGGTTCAGCGGGTCGGCACTCCGTGCCCTCTCAGCCTCGCGGCTCCCCGGTTGTTTATCCTCCTAGTCTACCTGCCCTCCGGTCCCCGCGCCACGCCCCGCCTCCCACAGCAACCCGAGCGCCGTCGCCGCGTCCGAGATGCGCCCGTCCCGAACCATCCCGAGCGCCTCCCCGAACGGCACCTCCACCACCCGGATAAATTCCGTCGGCTCCGGCGCAGGACCCCGCCCGTCTTCTACCGCCCGGCACCTGTAGACGTGCCCGACCTCCGTGCTCCGCCCGGTGCTCGTGTGCACGCTCGTCAGACGCTCCAGCCCCTCGGCCCGGTATCCGGCCTCCTCCAGAAGCTCCCGCCGCGCCGCCTCCTCCGCGTCCTCCCCGGCCTCGACACCACCACTCGGCAACTCCAGCGTGAACGCGCCCAGCGGCTGCCGCCACTGCCGCACCAGAACCACGTCGTTCCCCTCTGTCACGGCCACCACGGCCGCGAACCCGCCGCTCTCCAACACCCCGTACTCGATGGCCTGCCCGCCCGGCAACTCCACTGCGTCCACCCGGAAGGCGCACCACGGGCTCCTGTAAACGTACTCCCGCCCCAGCGTCCGCCAGCTCCCGTCCTCCATGCGCCGGAGTATATCCCCGTCGCCTGTCTAATCTTGCTACACGGACGCAGCAACATCGAACAAGACACGAGAAACGGCGTTGGCGGTGTATCGACCTCCAGGCCGAAAGGCGAAGAGTTCGCGGAAGCCCCGCGCGCGCACGCCAACTAGAACGACATAAGGACGTTCTTGGCCCGTACGCGAGCCCCTTCCAGGCACAAAAAGGAGGGGCCCGAAGGCCCCTCCCCCGTCAAAGCGTTTGCCGAATCCCTACTCGAAGTAGTTGGCGGCCTTGGCGATGTAGCTCTCCTGGTCGTCGGGGACCTCGTCCTCCGGGAAGATCGCCTCGACCGGGCACTCCGGCTCGCAGGCGCCGCAGTCGATACACTCTTCGGGATTGATCATGAAGTGGTCGCCCGCGTCGTAGATGCAGTCCACCGGGCACACTTCTACGCAGGATTGGTCCTTCGTGCCAATGCACGGCTCCGTGATCACATAAGTCATTCCGCTACTCCTCTCGTAAACCTCTCGTCCTGACGGCTTTATAGCAGCCCGACAGGGACCAGACCACCCGCCGTTGACGACCGTCATCGTCGCCCATGACCGGGATCATCGGGGCTCGTGATCTGGATCAAATAACCCGCAAAAGGCCGGGTTACTGGGAAGGGTTCTCAGGTACGGGAGCGGAGTTCGGCGGGCTTGAGGATGGTTATGGTCTTGCCGTCGAGGTCCAGGATGTCCTCCCGGGCGAGCCGAGAGAGAGCGCGGGACAGGGCCTCGCGCGAGATGCCCGTGGCCTCCGCCATCTCCTGGCGGGAGAGCGAGGGATCGAAGACGACGCCCCTCTTGGTGACGCGGCCCTCCTCGGTGGCGACGTTCAGGAGCATGCGGGCAACCCTCTGGGGGGCACTGCGGAAGACGAGGTCGCCGACGAGGTCTTCTAGCTCGCGGGCGCGGGCGGCGAGGACCCGGTTCAAGCGCACGGCGCCCTCCGGGAAGCGGCCCATCACATCGAAGAGGTCGTCGCGGAAGACGGCGTAGAGCACGCAGTCGGTGAGGGCCGTGGCGCCCTGGCTCTGGGGGCGGCCCTCCAGGGCCGCGCCGAGGCCCAGGACCGAGCCGTCGCCGACGACGCCCAGGATCTGGTCCCGCGCCTTCGGCCCACCGACGGAACGGTAAAGCTTCGCCCGACCCTCCCGCACGAAGTACACCGCCCCGGAGGGCTCGCCTTCCCGGTAGAGCGTCGTGCCAGCGCCGAGCTCCAGCACCTCAGCCGAGATCGCAAGCGCCTGGAAGAACCCCTCGTCGAGCCCCTCCAGCAACTCGAACTCCTTGAGCCCTTCGAGCTTCGTCAGGTGCTCGACCGCCCGGCAGCGCGCCCCCGGCAGCCGCGCCCAGGACGGCGGCGCGTTCTCACCGTACACGGGCCGGGGTCCCCTCTGAATATCGCCGCTTCACGATACCTTTATACGCTACGTGGCGAAAGTTTGCATTCTAGTTTCTCAGCTCGTCAGCATTCCAAACCGGGATGACACTCGAGGCAGAGAGCGTTTAAGCTGATGGGCTGAGAGTCGCCGACAGGCGACGTGCTGAGAGCGCAGTGGTGACGGACTACGAAAGGCACACTTATGCTACAGGGCAAAGTCGCACTTATTACGGGCGCGAGCCAGGGACTCGGAAAGGCACTCGCGCTCGCCTACGCGAAGGAGGGGGCGTCGCTCGTGGTGAACTCCCGTAGCGAGGGGAGCATC
>JACDFX010000057.1 GCA_013815575.1 Rubrobacter sp. | reverse complement strand
CACGGTAAACGGCCGCGACCTCGCGGAGTTCTTTCCCCGCCCGACCTACCAGATGGCCGTGAAGTCGCCGCTGGAGCTTCTATCCTCCGTCGACCGCTACGACGTCGTCGCCAAGATCGAGGGCGGCGGCCTCACCGGTCAGGCCGAGGCCCTGCGCCACGGCATAGCGCGGGCGCTCGCCGAGGAGTCCCAGGAGTCGCGCGGCGAGCTCAAGGCCGCCGGGCTGCTCACCAGGGACGACCGGGCCGTCGAGCGCAAGAAGTACGGCCTCAAGAAGGCCCGTAAGCGCCCGCAGTTCTCCAAGCGCTAAAGGCGCCGAAGCGGGAGACGCTTCACCCGGCGAGCCCTTCCACGACCCGGAAGGGCTCGTCTGCGCTCAAACGGGGGCCAGCGTGAAGTCCGAGGAGAGAAGCTCGTCCGTAATCTACGAAGCGTTCGACGCGGGGTCGCATCTCTGCGGGGTCGTCGGGATCTGCCGTTCGCTCGAATGGGACAACTTCGGCTACGACCAGCATCTCACCCTCAGGTCCCTGACCGCGCCCGGGGTGACGGCGATAATGGCCGTGGCGCGAGATACCGGCGAGGTCGTCGGGTTCGCACAGATCTTCAACGACGGCGTCTTCCAGGCGCACCTCGGCCTGCTCGCGGTCGACGAAAAGTGGCGCCGGAGGGGTGTCGGCAGAGGGCTCGTGCAAGAGGCCTTCGCCAGGGTGGGGGCCAGGCGCATGGACCTCACGTCTTCGGACGAAGGCCTGAACTTCTACAGGTCCTTCGAGCACAGGGAACAGGTCGGGTTCAGGATATATTCCGACCCCAAGGGAGACTGACCGGGAGGTGATCTTGAAAAGACCCGAGGAGCGCCGGGCGCGGAACATCGCCTTCGGTACGGACGGGGTGCGCGGTGTCGCCAACAGGGACCTCAAGCCCGAGGACGCCCTGCGCCTGGGCCTCGCGGCCGCCGGCGTTTTCGGCGGTACCGTCCTCGTGGGACGGGACACCCGCATCTCTGGCGGGATGCTCTCTGGCGCCCTGGCCGCGGGTCTCTCCGCAGGGGGCGCCCGCGTGGTGGATCTCGGCGTCATCCCGACGCCCGGTGTGGCCGCCCTCGCGCCCGGTTTCGGGGCGACAGCGGCGGCCGTCGTCAGCGCGTCCCACAACCCCTATCCGGACAACGGCATCAAGTTCTTCTCCGGCGAGGGCCGGAAGCTTCCGCTTGAGACGGAGCGTGAGATCGAGGAGGGGACCGGGGCCGAAGTCCCGCGCCCCACCGGAGACGGCATCGGCGCGGTCGAGACCCTCGACGACGCGGCAGGCCTGTACGTGGGGGAGGCCCTGAAGCGGTTGAGCCCGAACGCCAGCGGCATGAGGGTCCTGCTCGACTGCGCCAACGGCGCGGCGTACAGGGCCGCACCCGAGGCGTTGGGACGTCTCGGAGCCGAGGTGACGGTGGTCGGGGCCGATCCGACGGGCACGAACATAAACGAGGGCTGCGGGTCCACCCACGTCGGAAGGCTGGACGCTTCGGGGCACGACGTCGCGTTCGCCTTCGACGGGGACGCAGACCGGGTGCTGGCCGTGGACGAGCGGGGTAACGTCGTGGATGGGGACAAAATACTCGCCATCCTCGCCCGCGACCTGAGGGAGCGCGGGGCGCTCGGCGGCGGGGTCGTCGTCACCGTGATGAGCAACCTCGGTTTCTTCAAGGCCATGGACGAGATGCGTATTCCCTACGTGGTTACCCCCGTGGGTGACAGGCACGTGGCGGAGGAGATGCTGCGGGGTGGGGCGTCCGTCGGCGGGGAGCAGTCCGGCCACGTCATACTCTCGGAGTACGTTACGACGGGCGACGGGCTGGTGACGGCGCTCGCCTTACTGGACGTGATGGTCCGCAGCGGGAAAGGGCTCTCGGAGCTTGCTACGATCATGGACGTGTATCCTCAGACGCTCATAAACGTCGCGGTGGGCGGGCAGAGATCCGCGAAGACCGTAGCCGCGCTGGGCGAGGTCGAGAGGGCCGTGGCCGATGCAGAGGGGCAACTTGGTGACCGGGGGCGGATCCTGCTCAGGCCGAGCGGGACGGAGCCGGTGGTTAGGGTTATGGTGGAGCACGAGGACGAGGCGGCGTGCCGGGAGGTCTGCGCGGAGGTCGCGCGGGTCGTCGAGGCGGCCGGGAGGGAGGACTTTTGAGGTTCGTGGGATGCGCGCTGGCGTGGAGGCCGGGGGAGACCGGGGAGAAAGACTCCTGCCTGGTCGTTATGGACGAGCGGGGGAGCATCATCGCCAACACCTTCGCGGGAAGCACCGAGGAGTTGCGCGGGGCCATCGAGGCGTACGGGGAGGAGCGGCGCGGCGTGATCGTCGGCGTGGACGCCCCGCTGGCGGTGCCGAACGAGCGGGGGACCAGGAGGATCGAACGCATCCTCTCCAAGGTGGCGCTCCCGGCCTACTCGGCGAGCCGCAGGATGTTCAACGACGCGCCCCTCTCGGAGGATCTGCTCTCCGAGCTCGAGAAGGTCGGCATCGAGTACACCGACTACCCATTTCCAAGGGGTAGGGGCCAGAACGTCGTGGTCGAGGTTGAGTCGGCTGCGACGCTGAAGATCCTCTCGCTGGAGCGTTCGGGGGACGAAGGGGACCCCGCCACGGTACTCCGGGGAATGGATGACCCCAAGTTCCGCAAGGGGAACAAGGAGGGGCGGGCGGCCGCGATCCGGGGCGCCATCGAGGTCTTGTGGGACACGCCGGGCCTGCGCTTGCGAACCGGGAACCTCTCGGCCGACCCCTCCGCCGAGGAGAACATAGACGTCTCCAAGCTCGAGGTGGCGGCCTCGATGTCCCACGCCGAACTCGACCGCATCCTGGCGCTCGTCGAGGGCACGCTCTCGGCCTACACCGTCCACCGCCACTGGCGCGGCCGGGACGGCTCGATGGTCGTGGGCTCCGGAACCGAAGGCTCCGTGCTCCTGCCGGCGAAGGACACTTTACGCGACCGCATCGCCGAGGAGGCGCGCGCGGCCGGGGTCCCGTACGTCTAGGGGGAGAGAGCCGTGGGTCTGAAGGTCCGCATAGTACCGTGCCTGGACGTGGACGCCGGCCGGGTCGTCAAGGGGACGAACTTCAAGAACCTTAGGGACGCGGGTGACCCGGTCGAGCTCGCCGCCCTCTACGACCGCGAGGGGGCCGACGAAATAGTCTTCTACGACATCACCGCCTCTCACGAACGCCGCGAGACTGCCTCAGCCCTCGCCCGGGCCGCCGCCGAGGAGGTCTTCGTCCCTTACACCATAGGCGGGGGCGTCAGGACCGCCGACGACATGCGGGCCATGCTACGCGCGGGGGCCGACAAGGTCTCCGTCAACAGCGCCGCCGTACAGGACCCCGGCCTCATAGACGCAGGCGCCGAACGCTTCGGCGCCCAGTGCGTCGTCCTGAGCGTTGACGTCAAGCGCAAGGAGGGCGGGGTGGGCTGGGAGGTATACCTCAACGGCGGGCGGCTGAATACGGGGATGGACGCCGTGGGGTGGCTCGTCGAGGGGGAGAGGCGGGGGGCCGGGGAGTTCGTGCTCAACAGCATGGACGCCGACGGGACGGAGAGCGGTTACGACCTGGACCTGATCTCGTCCGTCGCCGAGAAGACGAGCGTGCCGATAGTCGCCTCCGGCGGCGCGGGGGGGCCGGATCACATGATCTCGGCCGTCCGGGCCGGGGCTGGCGCGGTCCTCGCCGCGAGCATCTTCCACTTCGGGGAGTACAGTATCTCCGAGGTCAAGAGGCACATGATGGAGGCCGGTATTCCAGTCCGGCAGACGGAAGCGGAGGTGCAAAGTGGCTAGGGACCTGGCCCTCGTCGTGATCGACACGCAGCTCGGGATGTTCGAGACTCCCGGCGTGCCGCCGGTCCCGGACGGCGAACGACTGCTGCGGAATATCGAAAACCTGATCCGGAGGGCACGCGAGGCGGGCGCAACAATAATCCACGTCCAGCACGCAGACGGCCCCGGGCACCCGCTGGAGCGCGGCACCGACGGCTGGCGGATACACTCGCGCGTCGCCCCGGGAGTCGGTGAGCCGGTCGTCGAGAAAGAGACCCCCGACTCGTTCCTCGGCACGACTCTCCGGGAGGAGCTTACGTCGCGGGGCATAAGGCGACTT
Source organism: Rubrobacter sp. (assembly GCA_013815575.1). Lineage (GTDB taxonomy): Bacteria > Actinomycetota > Rubrobacteria > Rubrobacterales > Rubrobacteraceae > Rubrobacter_D. Next base: position 3,848 of record JACDFX010000057.1, on the reverse strand, counting down.
ATCCTGGCCGGGATGCAGACCGAATACTGCGTGGACACGACCTGCCGCCGGGCGTTTAGCCTGGGCTACGATGTCACGCTCGCGGCGGACGCGCACGGCACCTGGGACAGCGACCTTCTCTCCGCGGCGCAGGTGATCTCCCACCACAACGAGGTCATGGGCAACGGCTTCGCCGACGTCGTCCTTTCGGGGGAGATCTCCTTCAGGGAGCCGGTGGGGGCGTGACGGCCGTCGAGAACGTCCGCTTCGACGAGAACGGCCTCGTCCCGGTCGTAGCCCAGGACGCGGACACCGGCGACGTCCTGACGCTCGCCTACGCGAACAGTGAAGCCGTCCAGAAGACGCTCGCTACCGGAGAGGCCCACTACTACTCGCGGTCTCGTTCCGAGCTCTGGCGCAAGGGGGAGACGAGCGGTAACACGCAGAGGGTCGTCGAGGTGCGCCTGGACTGCGACGGGGACGCGCTCCTGTACAGGGTGGAGCCGCGGGGTCCGGCTTGCCACACGGGGGCTAGGACCTGCTTTTTCACGACCCTGGCCGGCGAGGGCGTCGGCGTGGCGACTGGGAAGTCCGAAGGGGCGGCGTTCGGGGCGACGTTGGAGAGGTTGGCAGGGACCATCGCGCGGCGGCACCGGGAGATGCCCGACGAGTCGTACACGGCGGGTTTGATCCGGCGCGGCCCGGAGAGGGTGGCCCAGAAGGTGGGGGAGGAAGCGGTCGAGGTCGTCATCGCGGCCCTGCGTGAAGAGAGGCTCGCCGAGGAGACGGCGGACCTCGTCTACCACCTGCTCGTCCTGCTCGAAGAGCGGGGCGTTGGCATCGAAGAGGTCGCGGGGGTCTTGAGTGATCGGCACGGCTGACCTGAACCTCACGCCCTCAGTCGGCGAGGCCCAAAAGCTCGCCCGCACCTACGACGTGGTACCGCTCTACGCGGAATTTATCGGGGACCTGGAGACCCCGATCTCGGCGGTCCTGAGGTTCGCCGAAGAGGACACGGTCTTCTTGCTAGAGAGCGCAGAGGCCGCCGAACGCTTCGGCCGCTACTCCTTTCTCGGCTTCGACCCGAAGCGCACGCTCTCCTACCGGAACGGCGTCTACACCGTCGTGGACGCGGACGGGGTCAGGGAGATTCCCGTGAAGGACCCGTTCCGGGGGCTCGCGGAGATCTTGGGCAAGAAGAGCGTCGCACCTTTGCCGAACCTGCCCGCCTTCGTCGGCGGGGCCGTCGGCTTCTTCTCCTACGACGCCGTCCGCTACCTGGAGAGACTCCCGGACGCCCCGCCCGACGACCTCGGCGTCCCCGAGGCCCTCTTCGCCGTCACCGACACGCTCGTCGTCTTCGACCACCTGAGGCACAAGGTGCTGGTCGTCTCCCTGGTAGACGCCGCCGGCCTGCGCGACGTCGAGGGCGAGGGTTTCTCGGCGGCCTACCGGAGGGCCGCGGACGACATCCGCAGGATCTCCGAGCGGCTCTCGGCCCCGCTGGCGCGCCGGGCGCCACGCTTCGGGGGCGGCTCTCTGGAGGTGTCATCCAACTTCACCAGGACGGATTACGAGGAGGCCGTGGGCCGGGCCAAGGAGTACATCCGGGCCGGGGACGCGTTTCAGGTCGTGCCGTCGCAGAGGTTCTCGGCCGAGGTGGGGGATCTCGACCCCCTGCTCCTGTACCGTGGCCTGCGCACGGTCAACCCGTCCCCGTACATGACCTATTTGAAGATCGGCGACCTCTCGCTCGTGGGGGCCTCGCCGGAGCCGCTCGTGCGGGTCGAGGGTCGGAGGGTGATGACCCGGCCCGTCGCCGGCACCCGGTGGAGGGGAGAGACGGCCGAAGAGGATGCGGCCCTGGCCGAGGAACTGCTGGCCGACGAGAAGGAGCGGGCCGAGCACGTCATGCTCGTCGACCTCGGGCGCAACGACCTCGGGCGCGTGGGTGAGATCGGCTCGGTGGAGCTCGCCGGTTTCATGGAGGTCGAGCGCTACTCCCACGTCATGCACATCGTCTCGACCGTGGAGGCGAACCTGCGCGGAGGCCTCACCGCGCTCGACGCGCTGGCGGCGGCGTTCCCGGCAGGGACCGTCTCCGGGGCGCCGAAGGTTCGGGCGATGGAGATCATAGACGAGCTAGAACCAACTCGCCGCGGACCTTACGCCGGCGCCACCGGCTACTACGGCATCGACGGCCGCCTCGACACCTGCATTACCCTCAGAACGGCACTTCTCAAGGACGGCATGGTGTATTTCCAGGCCGGTGGCGGCGTCGTCGCCGACTCGGTTCCGTCCTCGGAGTACGAGGAGACACGCAACAAGGCGCGGGCCATACAGCAGGCTCTGGAGGTCGCCCGCAGCCGCGGGATGTGGCTGTAGGGACACGCCCCGGCTGACGCCTTCCCTTTCAGCTTCTCTACGCGGTGCGGGAGCCGGTTTCCTGGTTCTATCGATAGGAAGAGCGCCGTAAACCGGGGTTCTGGCCCGGCGCGGGGGCCGGTGAGGTTTCCGAACGGCGATCCGCTTCCGGCGCGAGCCGCGCGGAAACCCGTAGGAATCGATGGAAGGGCAAAGAAGAGGGCCGGGGCGATGGCCCCGGCCCTCTTCGGACTTTCGCTAGCGGTGTAGGAGTACCCTACTCGTCGTCCTCTACGCCCGGGCCCACTCATCCTCCTTTACATACCATACGGACGCGAGAAACATGCCGCAAAACGTATCTATGTTCGAAGCGCGGGGAAGAATAGGCGAGGGTTTCGTCCATCCCGTTTGTCGAGGTTCGCGTCCCTCCAGTGGCGGTTGTAGACGGCGGCCGAGGGTTCGTCCTTCCGCTATACTTGGCCCGCCATGTTGGGGATCGCACTCGTGATTTTCGGTTATCTCCTGGGGGCCATTCCGATCGGTTACGTGGTCGGGCGCGCCTTCGGCGTGGACGTGCGCCAGGTCGGGAGCGGCAACATCGGGACGGCGAACGTGTTGCGGGCGGCGGGGAAGTGGGCCGCGATCCTGACGCTCCTCGGGGACATGCTCAAGGGGTTCTTCCCCGTGGTGCTGGCGACGGTCCTCGTCGAGAGCGAGTGGCTGCACGCCGCGGTGGCCCTGGCCGCGATTGCCGGCCACTGCTGGCCCGTCTTCCTGCGCTTCAAGGGCGGTAAGGCGGTCGCGACGGGGGCTGGGACCTCGATCGGGCTCGCGCCGGTGGTAGGTCTCGGGCTCTTCGCTTTCTGGTGGGCCGTGGTGCTCTTGAGCCGCTACACTTCGCTGGGCGCCATCGCGGTGATGCTGGTCAGCCCGCTGGCGTTTGTGCTGACGGGGCAACCGCTGCCTTACGTCGTGTACACGGTGGTAGGCGGAGCCCTCGTGCTCTACCGGCACAGGGAGAACGCGCGGGCCCTGGTAAAAGGCACGGAACGCAAGGTCGGACAGAAGGCGGAGGGCTAGGTGCTGGCGGAGTCATACAGGGGCAAGGCGATACTTATGACCGGTGGGACCGGCTTTCTCGGGACGGCGCTGGTCGAGAAGATGCTCCGCTCCCTCCCCGAGCTCGGCCGCCTATACCTGGTGGTTCGCCCCTCGAAGGACAAGAGCGCCGCCGACCGCTTCTACAAGGACGTGCTCGGCTCCGCAGCCTTCCGAAGGCTTCGCGAAGAGCTCGGCGACGGCTTCGACGAACGCGTCGCGGAGAAGATCCGGGTTCTCGAAGGGGACGTCCACGCGCCGTCGCTCGGGCTCGGGAAGGAGGATCTCGAAGAACTCTCCGAGAACGTGGACATCGTGATCCACTCCGCCGCCTCCGTCGTCTTCGACGCCCCGCTGGACGCCGCCGTGGACTCAAACGTTCGGGGGACCGTCGGGCTGCTCAAGCT
>JACDFX010000396.1 GCA_013815575.1 Rubrobacter sp. | reverse complement strand
CTCCCCTATCTTCTCTCCGTGACGGCCTTCGGGTGGCATCCCTGTTCCCTTCTCTTCTTCCGGGCTTCTGGAGGCTACTACGCGCCGGCCCCACCCACAAGGGACCCGTCCGCAGGCTGTTCTTCCGGCCACCACCGCCGCACGGTCGCCGCGTCCGACCCGTACCAGAGCCCCAGCCGGCGGCTGTGGCGCAGCCCGTCCAGAACCAGCGTCTCCGAGCCAGGGAGCAGCGCCGCCTCCACCGGAACGACGCCGTCCCCCGCCGTCTTCCCGTTCTCGACGAAGCCATCGTAGCGCCGCCGGGTTCTATCCGAGGAGGCCCCGTCCACGGCGGCGCCCGCCACGGAGAGGTAGCGCAGGCCCGAGTCAGCGTGCAACGCGCCGGGGAAGAGGTCGTTGACGCGGGAGACGGGCTCTGCCAGCCGTCCCGCGCGCGGGGTCGCGTGGGGCGTGCCGAGCGTGATCAGGCGCGACACCCGCCGATGCCCGGAATACCGCCGCCCCCCGTAAGGCGGCTCCCCCCCGATGAACACCCGGCAGGCAAGCCCCCCCGCCGAATGCCCGACCAGCACCACCCTCTTCGCCGAATTCCCCAACAGCGCCCGGTCCACCGCGCTGGCCACCTCGAAGACGAGTTGCCCGAACCCGCGGTAATACCCGGCAACCCAATCCAGCGGCGTAATATCCGCAACGAAGACCTCAGAACCTGACACCTCCCGCAGAACCTCCGCAAAGGAACGGTAACCCCCCGGCCACTGCGTGACCCCACCAACGACAACCACAGGCCCATCAGACATACGGGCAGTATATCCGTCCCAACTCCCCACAAGCTGAAAACGCGCGAAGCGCCATGTTGCCTCAGGCGAGGCTCGACTGGAGGCCGTCCAGGACGAATTGGACTGCGAGGGCGGCGAGGAGCACGCCGAGCACGCGGGAGAGGACGTTGGCCCCGGTCTCGCCGAAGAGGGCCATGACGCGGGGTGCGAGCAGGAGGGAGAAGAGCGTGAGAACCAGGACGAAGAGGAGCACGGCGACGAAGATCCCGAGTTCCGCCGGGCTCCTCTCGCCCGTGTAGAGCAGCACGGTCGTTATGGCGCCGGGTCCCGCGAGGAGGGGGATCGCGAGCGGGAAGACGGAGACGTCCTGGCCGTAGTCGTCCTCTTCCTGCTCGCGCACCGTCCGCGAGCGCAGTCCGGCCGGGCTCGCGAAGACCATGTCCAGCGAGAGGAGGAAGAGGAGCATGCCGCCGGCGATCCTGAACGCGGGAATTCCGATGCCGAGCGCCTGAAGCAGCACGTCCCCGACGAGGGCGAAGATCAGCAGGATGATAGTGCCGAGCACGGTCCCCCTGATGGCCGTATCCCGCTTGCGCTTCTCCGGGTAGCCGCGGGTGAGCGCCGCGAAGATGGGCGCCAAACCCAGGGGGTCAACGACCACCAGCAACGTCACGAAAGAGTTGAAAACGAGCTCCTGCACGGCGCCTACTCTACCTCACAGGGAGGACCCGCCCTCCGGTATAAACCGCCACCTCTCTCGTAGCCCGCGCGCTTTGTCCAGTGTTCCCGCGCCGATGCCGCCCACCCGGCCCCCGTAGCGCCCGCGTACCTCATAGGCGAGGGCGGCCACCACGTCAGGCAAACCCGCCGGCAGGTCCGCGACACACGACGGACGGAACAGGAGCCCAAGACCACCGTAAAAGCGCGCGAGCGCCCCGCGGACGGGACCCGTGTGCTCCACCAGGACCAGGGCCTCCAGGCGCGCCGCCCGGCGCGTCACCCTCTGGGCCAACCCGGCGTGCTTGACCCCGCGCCACCCGCCCGATCTGACCGAGTACGCCCCGGGGCAGAACTCACCCTCGACCTCCCCGCCCTCCGCCTCGACGCCGACCCGCCGCAACGCCGAGGCCACGAGCTCGACGCCCCCCGCGTACCGCTCGTAGAGGCCGTGGCGCAGGTCCTCCACGGGCATCGTGAGGGAGAAAGAGAGCGAGCCCGGGTTGGCCGCGACCGCCCCGCCGCCGGAGTTTCGGACCAGGACCGGAAAGCCCAGGTCTTCGACAGATCTTGCGGCCTCCGCGAAACCCGCCAGCCTGGTCTCCAGGCGGGTCGCGCCGACGTAGGGAGATGAAGACCAGATCAGGGCCGCAGGGCCGCGCTCCCCGGAGGCGACCTCCTCCAGGACCGCCTGCTGCAGCCCGAAGCCGTCCGCGGGGTTCTCGAACGGATCGGCCACCAGTATCTCCACCGTTACCGGCGGGCCACGAACATACCGGTGTCTTTCGTAACGCGGATGCCCCCGCGCAACGCCAGCTCCCGCTCCAACGACCTCGTGAGCCCCGTAACACCCCCGTCGTGCCCCGCCGCGTGGGCCGCCGTGCCAGACAGCAGGTAGTACACGAGCGGGCGCACTTCGGTGACGAAGAGCGAGTCCTTGCGCCTGAGGAGGGAGAGCGTACTGAACCGCCGCCGGAGTTGCTCTCCGCCGTTCTCCAGGCTGAAACCGATGCCGGCCTGGTGGTAATCGTTGTCCGGGCGCGCGGGGAAGAGGACCCGCAGCATCCGGCCCATCTCGCGGTTGTGGTCCCTGCCGTTGGTCGAGGCGTACAGGACGCCGGCGGGGCCTAGCACCCGCGACACCTCGGACCCCTGTCTGGCACGTGGTAGAGGACGTGGTTGGCGATAGCGGCGTCGAAGGCGCCGCCCTCGAACGGTAACTCTTGCGCGTCGGCGAGTCGGCAACGGAAGCGTTCGTCGTCGAGGCGGTCCCTGGACTCCCGGATCATGCCCGGGGAGGCGTCGGTGAGGGTCACGTTCCACCCGTCCGGCAAACGGTCCAGGTTCTCGGCCCAGAGGTTGCCGGGGCCGCAGCCGACCTCGAGGATCCGGGCCTCGGCGGGCAGGTCGAACCCGTCGAAGACCCACCGCTGCCAGGGGTATCCGTTCGTGCTGAAGCGCCCGTGCAGGGCGACCCGCGCGCCGAGGTTCG
>JACDFX010000395.1 GCA_013815575.1 Rubrobacter sp. | reverse complement strand
CCGGGCTTGCGACGACCACGTCCGGCCTGGTCTCCTCGATGCGCTGCATCTGGCCCCGCCAGTCCGGGGAGACGACCACGTCAACCCCCGAACCTAAAGTTTGCAACTCCTCGGCCAGAAAGCGCCTGTCAAGCCTCGGGGCGCCGACCTCCAAGACCACCGCCCCGGCGTCGGCCAAAAAGCGGGCCAGCGGGACCTCGAACCCCGTGTCGCCGGCGAAGAAGATCCTCTTCCCCCTCACGCGGTTGCGCAACGCCCCGAGATCCTCCCACACCGAACGCGCCCGAACCACCTCGCTCGACCCGGCCCCGGCCTCCGCCGCCACGTCCTGTAAGAACCGGGCCGTTCCGTCCACCCCGATGGGTAACAGCGTCCTGACGACCCTGGCCCCGCGCTCCCGCGCGGCACCCGCCGCCGCCGCCAGGTTCGGGTCGAGCACCCCCACGACCGTCCCCTCTCCGACGGGGGGCAACCCGGCCCCCCCGACGTCCGGCACGACCCCGGAGACCTCCACACCCGTCCGGGCAAGCTCCGCCACGAGCCCCGCGGTGGAACCCGGTGACAGGGCGGCCCCGAGAAGCACCACGGGCCGGCTCTGCCCGCCAGCCTCCTCCCGACCCCGGCCCCGAAGTCCGAAGAGACCGCCGCGTTTGGCCTGCGAGGCGGCCTCCACGAGCTCGGAGGTCCTGCGCTTCGGGCACAGGCTGACGAGGGCGGCGAGGAACCGGTCCTCGAGGTCGGTGGAGAGGACGCCTGGCGTGAGGTAGGGCACGTCCGGGTCCACCACCCCGACCGGCAGGTCCAGTTTTCGGGCCGCGAGACGGGCCTCGAAGACCGGGTCGACGCCCAGGAGGGAGGCCGCCTGCCCGCAGACCAGGAGGACGAGTTCCGTCCCGCGGCCGGCGGCTTCGACCACCAGGCCCGCGAGTTGGCCCTGCCGTGGCGGGCTCTTCGGGTCGAGTACGGCGAAGGCTACACGGGGGTCGGGGGGGCCGGGGGAAAGAGAGCGGACCAGGTGGGCCTCCGCGCGGGTGCCGGCGACGATCACCAGGGCGCCCGGAAGCCTCTCCGCCAGGCCATTGACGGCGTGGAGCGGGGGTAGAACGTCCGATACCCCCGACTCGTTGAGGATCGTCAATACTTCTCCCTAAACCTCTGGTGAGGAGTCCCGGTCCCCCTCGCGACGCCCCGGGAAGGTTCCTAGTTTAAGGCGTTTAGCGTGTCGAGCGCCAGGGCCATCATGTTGTCCACGGCGCCGCGCAGCTCGTCGTCGCCTATCCTGACCACCTCGGCGCCGATGGTGTCCGAGACCGTAAGCAGGCACCCGGCCCGCACGCCCCGCATCGCCGCGATCGTGAAGATCGCCGCCGCCTCCATCTCCACGGCCAACACCCCGAGGTTGCCCCACAGCTCGGCCGGCCTCTCCGTAGGGTCGTAGAAAAGGTCCGAGGAGACTATGGGCCCCACGGAGGTCCGCCTGCCCGCGCCTTCGGCGGCGTGGTACGCGGCGTGGACCACGTCAAAGTGGGCCGCCGGGGCATAGGGGACGCCCCGGGTTATGGAGGAGACCGTCCCGTCCTGCGCGGTTGCCGCCGTCGCCACGATCAAATCGCCCAGCTGCAGGTTCGGGGCGTACCCCCCGCAGGTCCCAACCCGAAGCAGGTTCTTCGCCCCGAGCCCGATCAACTCCTCCGTCACGATAGAGGCGCTCGGACATCCCATCCCCGTGGTCTGAACCGAAACGGGCTTCCCTTTATAAGTTCCGGTAAACCCGAGCATCCCCCTCTCCCCGGTAACCTGCCTGGCGCCCTCGAAAAAGTTCTCGGCAATATACTTCGCCCGCAGAGGGTCCCCTGGCAAGAGAACGCTGTCGGCGAAATCCCCCGGCTCCGCGCGCACATGAACAGGACTCAATTCGACTCCCTTCGGTCGTCTAAAGGCTTTGGGTTCGAGGTTTTTTAGGCTTTGGGTCTTTCCTTGGGCCTCCTCTTCACAGGCCGTCCAGAATAGCAGGGGCGGGCTGTGGGGGCTCGTCCTGGATCCGGAGGGCCTGGAGGATCAGACCCTCCGCCCGCCCCGCCTGGCGGTCTCCGTGGAGGCGGGCGACGGGGTCGCCTTTTTGGACGCGGTCGCCGGGCTTTGCCAGGAGCTCGACGCCGGCGGCGGGGTCTATCTTGTCGGTCTTTTTCTCGCGACCGGCGCCCAGGGCGAGGGCGGCGCGGCCGACGTCCAGCGCGGCGAAGCCGGCGACGTGGCCGTCGCGGGGGGCCCGGACTTCCCGGACGGTTCCGGATGTGGGGAGGTTTTCGAGGGCGTCCGCGGCGCCGCCCTGAGCCCGGACGAACCTCTCCAGTTTCTCGTAGGCGGCCCCGGAGGAGAGGGCGGCTTCGACAGACCGTTCCGGGTCCCTTTCGCCCTTCAGCTCCAGGAGTTTGGCGGCGACGGTGCGGGCCTCGTCGGCGAGGTCCCGCGGGACGGGATCTCCTCGGAGGAAGCCGGCGCTCTCGCGGACTTCGAGGGCGTTGCCGACGGCGCTCCCGAGAGGGGTGTCCATGCCGGTTATGACGGCGGAGGCGCGGATGCCCAGGGACTCGCTGAGGCAGACGAGGAGGCCGGAGAGCTCGCGGGCCTCCTCCGGCGTCTTCATGAACGCGCCAGAGCCCTGCTTGACGTCGTAGAGGAGGTGGCCGGCACCGGTGGCGGCTTTTTTGGAGACGATGGAGGAGCCTATGAGGGGCAGGGAGTCGACGGTTCCGGTCGTGTCGCGCAGCGCGTAAATGGCCTTGTCCGCGGGGGCCAGGTCACCGGCCTCGACGATGGCGAGGCCGACCTCCTCTACCTGACGGCGGAATTGCTCTTCGGAGAGGTCCACGGAGAAACCGGGGATGGACTCGAGCTTGTCTATCGTGCCGCCCGTCGTACCCAGCCCGCGCCCCGAAAGCTTCGCGACCGGCGCCCCGCAGGCGGCGACGATGGGAAGGGCCGTCAAACTTATCTT
>JACDFX010000394.1 GCA_013815575.1 Rubrobacter sp. | reverse complement strand
GGCCCAGGAAGTGGGCCCGGTAGACCTCGCCAGCCCGCGCCGGAAGGACGTTGTTGGCCATGTATCCGACAAAGACCGAGGCCATCAGCTCCCTCAGCGGGAGCACCCTTTGCACCCTGAGTATAAGCCGCCAGCGCAGCGCCCGGACGGGGAAGCTCGAGAGATAAACCAGCGTAGCGGCCACCAGCCACCCCGGCCGGACGGTCCCCAGGGCTCGCAGGGACTCCGAAAAGTCTACCTGCCGCACGGTCAGATAAACGAAAAAGACACTGACAAAGATACCGGCGAACCTGTACAACCAGGGCTTCAGATAACTCTCCCACCCTAGAGGGATATCCCTCGCCGGCCCCCGCTCGTTCTTCGACCTCTTCCACCAACCCTGACAGCGTTCTACTCTTCAGTCAAGTGGGCCTTCTCAAAAACCCGCGAACAGGCACAGAGCCGGCGACATCGTTCGTGGAGTAGGGGGTCATTGACCGGGCTACCCACCCTACGCACCGGAATCCCGCCGAGCTCACACGTTTCTCTGGGAGACCCATTTTCCAGGCGGCTGCGCCGTCCGCGGGTGTCAACGCTTCTCCGGCACCTTCCAGGCAATGGTTGACTTCAACACGAACTGCTCGTCGTAGAGCACGAGCTCCGGTCGTTCGCCCGCCGGTGTCTGGAAGGTGACGAAGCCGCGTCCGCACTCGCCGGGCCCTGGGTTCATGCTCTCCAGCGCGGGCTCCCTGACCTTCGCCTCTTCGCCGAACTCCTCCGGCTGCAAGCGGGTGCCGTCAGGCATCCGCAGCACGAAGGCGCCAGGGCCTATGTGCATCAGGCTGTTCTCCGAATCCGGCCCGGCGCAGCCCTTCACCTCGATGCCGGAGAACTCGAAGCCCCGCTCGGGGCTTGCTCCTTCCACCGTCGAGGGCGACTCGTAAGAGAGCACGGCCAACGTCGTCCCGTTCTCTGCGGTCGTTGCCGTATCGCCCAGGACGAGCCGGGGATCTCTTGCCGGGGAAGACGTGATCTTGCGCTCCTCTTTCGCACCCGAGACCTTCGAAGCGACGGTACTGGTATCGCACGCTACCGATAGCGACGCTAGTGCCAGCGTGATCAAGACCAGTACGTACTTCATGCGAAGCCTCCCATCTCGGGGACCGGCGGCCCCTCCTCTGCCTGTTTCAGGATACGAAACTAAAATTACAAACCCCTTAACGGCACCTTACAAAATTCTAAACAGGCCGCGAAGCCCGCAGGTGGCGTGCCGTTCTCCCGCACGAGAGGTGTAGACTCCCCTGATGCGTCCCAGAGGCTTCTTTGGCGTGCTTGGGTGGTTCCTGGTCAGGCTCCGCTTTGCGGTGGTGATTTTCTGGGCGGTGGTGGCGCTGGCCGCGTACCTCTACCTGCCGGCGCTCGGCGACAGCACGAGCAGCAGCCTCTCGGACGTGGTGCCGGAGTCCGCGCCTGCGTCCAGGGCAGAGGCCCAGGCCGGGGGTCTGTCGAGGTCGGTCGAGGCGCCTGCCATACTCGTCTACTCGAACCCCGAAGGTTTTAGCGGGGCCGACGTGGAGGAGATGAGGCACAGGACCCAACACCTGAACGAGGGGCCCGGGCGGTCTTACGGTCTGCAGCGTGCGGTGCCGCTAGCCGCCCAGAACAACTCGAATCCCACGCGGGTGGATCGGGGGCTGCTCGGCAGCAAGGCGCTGCCCGTCCTGCTCTACTTCGAGCGGGGGACACGTCTTCCCGAGATCGCGTCCGGCGTCCAGGAGATCCGAAAAGACCTGGATGCCCCAGGCCCGTTACGGACCTCGGTCACCGGCATCAGGCTGGTCCAGTACGATACGAAAATCGCCATCGAGGGGAACCTGGCCCTGGTCACGGTCGTCACGACGCTCGCCATCTTCCTTGTCGTCGCCCTGACCTACCGCTCGCTCGTCGCGCCGCTGGTCCCGCTGGTCAGCATCGGGCTCGCGACGTTCCTGACGCTCCGCGTTCTGGGCTGGGTGGCGGCCGTGCAGGGAACTAGCATACCGGCCCAGATCGAGCCGATAATCGTAGTCTTGCTCTTCGGCGTCGGGACGGACTACGCCCTGTTCTTGCTCTCCCGGACCCGGCAGGCGCTCGAGGAGGGGGCCGGGAGCGTCGAAGCAGCGCGGCTCGGGGTCGAGAAGGTCGGGGGGATCCTGCTCTCCTCCGCGGCGGTCTTGATCGCGGCCTTCGCCCTGCTCATCCTGGCGGAGCTGGGCCTCTACCGGGCTCTGGGACCGGGCCTGGCACTCGCCCTGTGCATCGTTTTCGTCGTCACGCTGACGCTCGTCCCCGCCCTTCTGGCCATCCTCGGCCCGGCGGCCTTCGGTGAGAGAAGGGCCGTAGGGCAACGAGACCGGCCGCGGCACGCGTTCCTGCAGCGTTCGGGTCTGGTCGTTGGTGTCCTCATCGGCGGCCTGGTCTTCGCCGCCGCGGGTAGCCTCGGTCTCAGGGTCGGCTTCGACCAGCTGGCGAACCTGCCCGGGGAGGCGGCTTCCGTGCGCGGTTACGAGGAGCTGACCGGAGAGTTCCCGGGGGGCGTCCTGGCACCGGTCAACGTGTTGGTGCAGGGCGAGAACCTGGACGAGAGGGATGCGGAACTGCTGCGGTTCCAAAACGAACTGCAGGCGGAGCTTCTGGACGCCGGCGGGTCGGCGTTGACCTTCGGGCCCCAGTACGCGGGGCGCGTACCCGAGATAGACTTCGTGAGCGCGGATGGGTCGGCGGCCCGCGTACTGCTGGTCTCTTACGGTCCCCCTTTCTCGTCCGAGGCGCTTGACCAGGCCGAGCGCATGCAGGACAGGATGCCGACGCTTCTGGAGCGGGCGGGGCTCGACGGCGCGACCGGGGTGGTCGGGGGACAGACGGCCCTCTCCGCGGCGGCCCGGGACACCTCGGGGACGGACCTCGAAACCGTGGCGCCGCTGCTCTTCGCGGTCTCGTTCATCGTGCTCGCCCTGCTCCTGCGAACGCCCGTGGCCCCGATCTACCT
>JACDFX010000393.1 GCA_013815575.1 Rubrobacter sp. | reverse complement strand
GGATGGAGGCCGCGCTCACGACCCTATGCGAGAAGGCCGAGGGCGCGGTGCGGGGTGGCTCCGCGGTGCTGGTCCTGAGCGACAGGGGCGTGAACGAGATGCAGGCCCCGATACCGAGCCTGCTCGCCACCGCCGCCGTCCACCACCACCTCGTGCGGGCCGGCATCCGTACGGCGACGACGCTTGTCGTGGAAACGGCCGAGGCGCGCGAGGTCCACCACTTCGCCCTGCTCGTCGGCTACGGGGCGACGGCCATAGCGCCCTACCTCGCCTTCGAGACCATCGAGGAGCTCACCGAATCCCACCTCACGGAGGGCGTGGGCGCGCAAGAGGCGTCCGAGAACTACGTCAAGGCCGTCGGCAAAGGCCTCCTGAAAGTCATCTCCAAAATGGGGATCTCGACTCTCTTCTCCTACTGCGGGGCCCAGATCTTCGAGGCCGTCGGCCTGAACGAGGAGTTTATAGACAAGCACTTCGTCGGCACGGCCTCGCGCGTCGGGGGTGTGGGCATCGAGGCGCTCGCCCGCGAGACGCTGCAGCGCCACCGGGCCGCCTTCGCCGCGGCCGAGGACAACGCCGAGGAGCTCGAGATAGGCGGCGAGTACCAGCTCCGCCAGCAGGGCCAGTACCACCAGTGGAACCCGGACACCATCGTGCCGCTGCAGAGGGCCGTCAAGACGAATGACTTTGAGACCTTCAAGCAGTTCACGCACCACTTCGACGAGCAGAGCGCGCGCTACTCGACCCTGCGCGGCCTCTTCGAGTTCGAGCAGGCGCCCATCCCGGTGGAAGAAGTGGAGCCGGCGAAGGAGATCGTCAAACGGTTCGTGACGGGGGCTATGTCGTTCGGTTCGATCTCCAAGGAGGCCCACGAGACACTCGCCATCGCCATGAACCGCATCGGCGGCAAATCCAACACCGGAGAAGGCGGCGAGGATCCCTTGCGCTTTACGTCCGACCCCGGCGGGGACAACCGCCGCAGCGCCGTCAAGCAGGTCGCCAGCGGCCGCTTCGGGGTTACGGCGGAGTACCTGGTAAACGCGGACGTACTCCAGATCAAGATGGCCCAGGGCTCCAAGCCCGGCGAGGGCGGACAGCTCCCGGGCCACAAGGTCTCCGAGGACATAGCGAAGGTGCGTTACTCGACGCCGGGGGTCGGCCTGATCTCACCCCCGCCCCACCACGATATCTACTCGATAGAGGACCTCGCCCAGCTAATCCACGACCTCAAGAACGCAAACCCCGGCGCCGACGTGAGCGTGAAGCTCGTCGCCGAGGTCGGCGTCGGCACGGTCGCGGCGGGTGTTGCGAAGGCGAAGGCCGACCACATAACCATCTCCGGCCACGACGGCGGGACGGGCGCCTCCCCGCTCTCCTCCATAAAGCACGCGGGCCTGCCGTGGGAGCTCGGGCTCGCCGAGACCCAGCAGGTCCTCGTCCGGAACGACCTGCGCGGGCGCGTCGTCCTCCAGACCGACGGACAGCTCAAGACAGGCCGCGACGTGGTGGTGGCAGCACTTCTCGGCGGCGAGGAGTTCGCCTTCTCGACGGCCCCGCTCGTGGCTACCGGCTGTATCATGATGCGGGTCTGTCATTTGAACACCTGCCCGGTCGGCATCGCGACTCAGGATCCGGAGCTGCGCAAGCTCTTCACGGGGACGCCCGAGCACGTCGTCAACTACTTCTTCTTTTTGGCCGAAGAGGTGCGGGAGTTCATGGCCGGGATGGGCTTCCGCCGGTTCGAGGAGATGATCGGGCGCACGGACAGGCTCAGGATGCGCGAGGCCATCGAGCACTGGAAGGCGAGGGGCGTGGACCTCTCCGCGATCCTGTACCACGACGAGGACTCGGACGGGAAACCCCTCCGTCACACCGAGCTTCAGGAGCACGGCCTACACAAAGCCCTGGACAACGAGCTGATCGAACGTTGCATGCCCGCCCTCGAAAGGGGTGAGGAGGTCCGCTTCTCGCAAGAGGTTCTGAACACCCACCGCACGGTCGGGGGGATGCTCTCGGGCGAGCTCGCGCGGCGTTACGGCAACGAGGGTTTGCCTGACGGCACGATCCGGATAGACATGAGCGGTGTGGGCGGCCAGTCCTTCGGGGCCTGGCTGGCGAAGGGCATTACCTTCACCCTGGAGGGCACGACCAACGACTACGTGGGCAAGGGCCTCTCCGGCGGCCGTCTCGCGGTCTTCCCATCGAGGCTCGCGGCCTACAAGGCGGCCCGGAACGTCGTGATCGGCAACGTGGCGCTCTACGGTGCCACGGCGGGCGAGGCTTTCTTCAGCGGCTTTGCGGGGGAGAGGTTCGCGGTTCGCAACTCCGGGGCGCACGCGGTCGTCGAGGGTGTCGGGGACCACGGGTGCGAGTACATGACCGGCGGGGTCGTGGCGGTGCTCGGGGAGACGGGGCGCAACTTCGCGGCCGGCATGAGCGGCGGGACCGCGTTCGTGCTGGACGAGGAGGGGCACTTCGAGACGCTCTGCAACAAGGACATGGTCGGGCTCGAGGCCGTCGAGTCCGGGGAGGACGAGGCGCTGTTGCGGGAGCTGGTCGAGAAGCACCTGGAATGGACCGGGAGCGAGCGGGCGCGGCGCGTCCTGAAGGAGTGGGACGAGTTGCTGCCGAAGTTCGTTAAGGTGATGCCGCACGACCTCAAGCGGGTGTTGCAGGAGCGGCAAGAGGCGGAGTTGGAGGTGGCGCGCTAGTGGGAGATCCAAAAGGATTCCTCAAAATAGGGCGCAAGCCCACCCCCAAGCGCACCGTGGTCGAGCGGGTCCAGGACTACCGCTACGTCTACGAGCCGATGCCCGAGGAGGAGCTCAAAGGCCAGGCTTCGCGGTGCATGGACTGCGGGGTGCCTTTCTGCAACACGGGCTGTCCCCTCGGGAACCTGATCCCGGACTGGAACGACCTCGTCTACCGCGAGCACTGGAAGCAGGCTATAGACCGCCTCCACCAGACCAACAACTTCCCCGAGTTCACCGGGATGCTCTGCCCCGCCC
>JACDFX010000056.1 GCA_013815575.1 Rubrobacter sp. | reverse complement strand
GGCTCGACCGACGCCGGGGACAGCTACCTCCTGGACGCCTTCGCAGCCGTGTTCCTCGGTTCGGCCACCCTCAGGGACGGCGAGTTCCACATCCTGGGCACCCTGGTCGGCGTTCTGATAATAGGCGTCGCGTCCAACGGGCTCTCCATATTCGGCGCCCCGACCTTCTACCAGTACATATTCCAGGGTGGGATACTCGTCTTTGCCGTGGCACTGAGCACGATCGCGAGGAGGTACGCGCAAGCATGACGACGGAGAAACGGAACGAGATTCCCCGATACCGGGACCTTCCGATCGACCCTTCCAAGCCCCCCGGCTCCGCGTGGGGCGTGTTTGGCGAGGAGGACGAGGCCGGGACGATCAACCTCCTGACCCCCGACCACGCCAAGCGCGCGGCCGGCCTCGTGCGCAAGGGGGCCGTCTTCTCGCTCAACTGGAGCCTCGAGAAGCCTGACCCCCCGATCCTGAACCGCCAGCAGATGAAGCACACCATCATTCACCTGGACCCCGGCACCGACGACTACTACGACAACTTCTACACCCAGGTCTCCAGCCAGTGGGACGCGCTCTCGCACTGGCCGCACCCCGAGCACGGCTACTACAACGGCCGCACGCTCCAGGACTTCACGGGAAAGCCGGGCAGCAAGAACGGCATCGACCACTGGGCCGAACGCGGGATCGTGGGCCGTTACGTTCTGGCTGACGTGGACCGTTACCGCCGGGAGAACGGCACGCCCATCCGTCACGAAGAGCGAGACGAGATCACTGCCGACGAGGTCGAAGCCGCGCTCGCGAGCCAGGGATCTTCCGTGGAGGAGGGGGACGTACTGCTCCTGCGCACCGGATGGATCGGCTGGTACGAGGGAACGGACGAGGCCACCCGCGCGGATCTCGGCGCTTCGGGCGGCCAACTCCGCGCCCCCGGTCTCTCCCCCGAAGAAAGGACCCTGGAGTGGCTCTGGGACCACCGTATATCCGCCGTGGCGGCGGATTGCCCGGCCCTGGAGGCGATACCGCCCCTGCCAAACCCCGACGACCCATCCGTGGAAGGGTTCTTGCACTTCCGCATCATCCCGTTGCTGGGCATGGCGGTGGGGGAGATGTTCGTCCTCGACGGGCTGGCCGAAGATTGCGCGGCGGACGGTGTTTACGAGGGGTTGTTCACTTCGGCACCCCTGAACAAGGTGGGCGGGTCCGGTTCGCCGGCCAATGCCCTGGCGATCAAATAACGGTGACCGCCGGTTTGCGGTTTCGTGAAGGTGTCCTTCTCGTTGATCTCGTCGTGCACGAGATTGCGCCGGGCCTCATAATCCGTAATTTAAGGTAAGGGGAGATCAATGGCAAAGATTGGCATCCTGACGATGTCCGACGGCAGGGAGTCCGTCCACCGCGACATCGAGAAGTTCGCCCGGGGGGTCGAGGGGGAACTGGCCGCGGCGCTTGAGGCCGCCGGCCACGAGGTCGTGCGGGCCCGGGAGGTCGTGTGGACGAACCGGCTCGCGGTCTCCGAGGCCCGGCGGGTGGCCGACGCCCGGCCGGACCTTACGGTCTTCAACATCCCGGTGTGGGCCTTCCCGCACTTCTCGATGCTCGCCGCGAACGAGACGCCGGGGCCGCTGCTGCTTTTCTCCAACATAAACCCGGAGCAGCCGGGGATGGTGGGGATGCTCGCGGCGGCGGGTGGGCTCGACCAGATCGGGCGCACCTACGGCCGCGCCTTCGGAAACATCTCGGACCCGGGGGTGCTCGCCAGGGTCGAGGCCTACGCAAAGGCAGCATCGGCGGTCGGGTCCCTGCGGGGGAGCACCTTCGGCCGGATCGGGGGCCGCCCGATGGGCATGTACACCGCCGTCTCCAACCCCGACCAGTGGATGGAGAAGTTCGGGGTCGACGTCGAGGAGATCGACCAGTGGGAACTGGTGAGGCGCTCCGAAGGTATCGATGCGGGCAAGGTGCGCGCCGCGCGCGCGTGGCTCGAAGAACACACCGCGGACGTGCACTACGACGGCGGGCGGCTCACGCCAGAGAAGCTCGAGCGTCAGATCCGCTCCTACTACGCCATGCGCGGTCTCATAGAAGAATGGAACCTCGACTTCTCCGGTATAAAGGCCCAGCCCGAGCTCACCAACCACTTCGCCACGATGGACGTCACCGAGGCTTTTCTAAACGACCCCTACGATTGGGACGGGCCCAAGGAACCGCACGTCTGCTCCACGGAGGCGGACATGGACGCGGCGCTCACGATGCAGATCCTCAAGAAACTCTCCGGCACTCCCGTGCTCTTCGCCGATGTTCGCCACTACCACGCGGACCGCGGGATCTGGGACCTCTGCAACTCCGGCCAGCACGCGACCTGGTTCGCCGCCCGCAGTGACGACCCGGCTGAGAACCTGCGCCACGTCCACCTCTACCCTGAAGTCTTCTTCTTCCCGGCCGGTGGCGCCTCCGTGCATCACCTCGCGGCGCCGGGCGACTTCACCTTCGCCCGGCTCACCCGCCTGGACGGACGCTACCGGATGCACGTCATGCGCGGCGCCTTCGAGCGCTACGACGACGAGACCAACGAGAACCTCATGCACCAGTCCACCTACGAGTGGCCCCACGCCTTCGCCCGCATGGACGCCCCGGCGGAGGAGATCCTCTCCCGCTACGGCTCCAACCATATCCACGCGATACCGGGGGACCACGTGGAAGAGCTAAAGATAGTCTGCAAGCTTCTGGACGTGGACTACGACGGGTTCGGCCCCGCCAGCTACGGCTCCACCGGCTACGGAGGCGCGAAGTGAGCGGTCTGCTGCTGGGCGTGGACGTAGGAACCGCGAGCACCAAGGGTGTTCTCGCCCGGCCGGACGGCGAGGTCGTCGCCACCGCCGAGAGGCCGCACGAGCTTTCGCTACCTCAGCCCGGCTGGGCCGAGCACGACGCGGAGAAGGTCTGGTGGGACGATTTCGTCTCCGTCTGCCGCGAACTTCTGGAAGGGGTCGACGAAGGCATCGCGGCGGTCTGCACGAGCGGCATCGGGGCGTGTTTGCTGCCGGCGGACGGAAACGGCAACCCCCTGCGGCCGGCGATCCTGTACGGGATCGACTCGCGGGCGGAGGCGGAGGTCGAAGAGCTGAACGACCGCTACGGGCGCGAGGCCCTGCTGAGTCGGTGCGGCTCCGTGTGCACGACCCAGGCCGTCGGCCCGAAGCTTCTCTGGCTGCAGCGTAACGAGCCCAAAGTCTGGGAGAAGACGAGAAAATTCTTCATGGCGAACTCGTTTATCTCCTGGCGCCTGACCGGGGAATACGTTCTCGACCACCACTCGGCGAGCCAGTGCGATCCCCTCTACGACCTGCAGGAGTTTGGCTGGATAAGGGACAGGGCCGAGGAGGTCGCCCCCGGGTTGCCGCTGCCCCGTCTTCTCTGGCCCGCCGAGGTGGTCGGGGAGGTGACGCCGGAGGCCTCCGAGGTGACCGGTATCCCTGCCGGGACGCCCGTCGCGGCCGGTACGATAGACGCCTGGAGCGAGGGGGCGAGCGTGGGTGTCCAGAACCCGGGCGACCTGATGCTCATGTACGGCACGACCATGTTCATCATCGAGGTGCTCGAGGAGGCGCTCCATCATCCTGGTCTCTGGGGCACGACCGGGATCCTGCCAGGCACCCACGACCTCGCCGCCGGCATGGCGACCTCAGGGGCGCTCACCGGCTGGCTGCAGAAGATCTCCGGCGGCATCTCCTACGAGGATCTCACCGAAGAGGCCGCCACCGTCCCGCCCGGCTCCGACGCCCTCGTCGTGTTGCCGTACTTCGCCGGGGAGCGGACGCCCCTCTTCGACCCGAAGGCGCGGGGGATCATCTCGGGCCTCACCATCGGCCACGGTCGCGGCCACCTCTACCGCGCGATGCTCGAAGCGACCGCCTACGGCGTCCGCCACATCTTCGAGTCCATGCGCGAGGCCGGGGCCGGCGGCGAGAGGCTGGTAGCCGTAGGCGGCGGTACGAAGGGCGGCCTCTGGACGCAGATAATCTCCGACGTAACCGGCAGGCCTCAAGACCTGCCCGAGCAGGCCATCGGGGCCGCCTACGGGGACGCCCTGCTCGCCGCCCGCGCCGTCGGCCTCGCCGGCCCCGACACCGACTGGAGCCGTATTGTGGACACCGTCGAGCCGGACGAGGCGAACCGCGAGATCTACGACGAGCTCTACGGGGTCTACCGGGAGCTCTACCCGGCCACCCGCGAGCAGATGCACCATCTCGCCGGTTTGCAGAAAGGGGGAGAGGATGTCGTCACCTGAGACAGAGGCAGGAACCAGAGAGCCCGTCCTCCGGCTGCGGGGCGTCTCGAAGGAGTTTCCGGGGGTGCTGGCGGTGGACGGGGTCGACCTGGAGATCCTGCCCGGCGAGGTACACGTCGTCGCCGGGGAGAACGGGGCCGGCAAATCCACCCTGATGAAGCTTCTCTCGCAGGTGGAGAGGCCGAGCAGGGGGACGGTCGAGATCTCCGGTGAGCCGGTCGAGTATCATGGGCCGGGCCACGCCCAGCACCTGGGCGTTGCGATGGTCTACCAGGAGTTCGCGCTGGCGCCGGACCTGTCGGTGGCTGAGAACCTCTACCTCGGCCGCGAACCGGGGCGGTTCGGCTTCGTCAACCGGGCAAAGGAAATGGAAGAGGCCGGGGGGCTGCTCCGGCGGGTGGGGTTGGAGGTGGGCCCGACCCGGCTCGTCGCCGGGCTGACCGTGGCGGAGATGCAGCGGGTCGAGATCGCCAAGGCCCTGGCCATCGACGCGAAGGTCGTCATCATGGACGAGCCGACCGCGACACTTGCCGAGAGGGAGATAGAGGACCTCTTCGGGGTCATAAAGGCCCTTACCGACGACGGCATCGCCATCCTCTACATCTCGCACCGCCTCGACGAGATATTCCGCATCGCAGACCGCGTTACCGTCATGCGCGACGGCGCGATAGTGGACACCTTGCCCGTCTCAGAGCTCGACGAGGACAAGCTCGTTCGCCTGATGGTCGGGCGTGAGATCTCCAACCTCTACCCGAAACCGGAGGTGGAGATCGGCGACGTGCTCCTGCGCGTCTCCGGCATAACCCGCGGCACGAAGCTGAAAAATTGCTCCTTTGAGGTCAGGGCGGGGGAGATTCTGGGCTTCGCTGGCCTCGTGGGCGCCGGCCGCACGGAGCTCGCCCGCGCCGTCTTCGGCGCCGACAAGGTGGAAGGCGGGAGCGTGGAGCTTGAGGGGCGCAAGCTCAAGATAAAGAGGCCCCAGGACGCCATCGAGTCCGGCGTCGGCTACCTGACCGAGGACCGCAAGGGTGAAGGCCTGGCGCTCCAGCTCGGGGTGGACCAGAACATCACGCTCGCCAACCTGCCCATGACCAAAGGGCTTATTAACCTGAAAGAGGAGCAGAGGATCGCGCGCCAGTATCGCGACCAACTCAACATCAGGACACCCTCCGTCCGGCGCCGGGTGCAGGTGCTCTCAGGGGGGAACCAGCAGAAGGTCGTGGTGGCGCGGTGGCTTGAGACGAATGCGAAGGTCCTCTTCTTCGACGAGCCGGCGCGGGGGATAGATGTGGGGGCGAAGGCGGAGATGTTCGGCCTTATCGGTGATCTGGCCGAAGAGGGGCGGGGGATCGTCGTGATCTCGTCTTACCTGCCGGAGTTGTTGAACATGTGCGACCGCATTCTGGTAATGCGGGAGGGAGAGGTGGCCGGCGTGATCGAACGCGAAGAGTTCTCGGAGGAGCGCGTCATCGCGCTCGCCACCGGCACGGAGGAGACCGCATGACGGACGGGACGGAGAACGGAACCTCACGCGGGAGCGCCCTGCGCGACAGGCTCTCGGACTTTGTCTCCCAGCTCGCCGCGGCCGGCGCCCTCATAGTAGTCTTCGTCTTCCTCTCCTTCGCCTCGCCGGACTTCCTGACCGCCGACAACCTCTTCAATATCGGCTCCCAGACGGCGGTGGTGGCCGTGATCGCCGTCGGGATGACGCTCGTTATCATCACCGCCGGAATAGACCTCTCGGTCGGCTCGGTGGCGGCCCTCGCGGGCGTCATGGGCGCCCTACTCATGTCCTCCTTCGGGCTGTCGATGCCCTTTGCCGTGCTCGGCGGGACGCTGGTCGGGGCCGCCTGCGGCCTCACGAACGGCTTCCTCGTCTCCGTCGCCGGCCTGAACCCGTTTATAGCGACCCTCGGGATGCTCTCCGTGGCGCGCGGCGTCGTGTACATCGCCACCGACGCCCAGTCTGTCTTCGGGCTACCGGATTCCTTCAGGCTGTTGGGACAGGGGGTTGTCGCCGGGGGTATCCCCATACCCGTCGTTATCATCATCACCGTAGCGATCGTGGGGTACGTGGTGCTCAGCAGGACCAAGCTCGGGCGCTACGCGTACGCGATGGGCTCCAACCTGGAGGCGGCGAGGCTTTCGGGCATCCCGATCCGGCGGTATTTGACGAGCGTGTACGTCATCTCGGGCGCTTTGGCGGGTTTCGGGGGTATGATCGCGGCCTCCAGGGTTGCCTCCGGGCAGCCGAACTACGGGATCGGGCTGGAGCTCGACGTGATCGCGGCGGCCGTCATCGGCGGGGCCAGCCTTTTCGGGGGCCAGGGGACGGTCGTGGGAACCTTGATCGGGGCCTTTCTTATAGCCCTGATCCGTAACGGCGCGGTCCTCTTGAACGTGAACACCTTCTACCAGCAAGTCATCATCGGCGTCATCATCTGGGTCGCGGTCTTCTGGGACCAGTACCGCCGCCGCAAGCTGGCGTCAGCTTCCGAGTAAGGAACTAGAGAGAAAGAGGAGAAGTGATGAACAGACGAATATCTGTGTTGCTGCTGGCTGGTACGCTGGCCCTGACCCTGGCGGCGTGCGGCGCCCAGGTCCGGGAGTCTGGTGGGGGAGACGAGGGCAGCCAGGAGGGGCCGCTGCGGCTCGCGGTCGTCCCGAAGGCGGTCGGCTTCGACTTCTGGGAGCAGGTCCGCATCGGCGCCGAGTGCGCCGCAGGGGAGGCCGAGGGCTCGGAGATCCAGATCCAGTGGGACGGCGTCACCGCCGAGACGAACGTGAGCGGCCAGGTCGACCTCCTGACGAACTTCGCCACCCAGGGCGTGGACGGCATGGTCTACGCCGCCACGGACGCAAAGGTCCTGGCCGACGTTTCCGAGAACGCCCTTGACCAGGGCGTCACGGTCGTGAACATAGACTCCGGCACCGACCCGCAGCCCAAGCAGGTCCCGGTCGTCGCCACGGACAACGTCGCCGCCGCCGAGGAGGCGACGGAGTACCTGGTCGAAGAGCTCGGGGGTAAGGGCGAGGTCGCGTTCATCCCGTTCCAGCCGGGTACGGCGACCAACGACACCCGCACCGAGGGCTTCAAGAACGTCCTGGAAGAGAACCCGGACGTCGAGCTCGTCGCCGAGCAGTCGAGCGAGAGCGACCAGAACGTCGCCCTCGAGGTGACGGAGAACATCCTCACCGCCAACCCGAACCTCGACGCCATCTACGCCGCCAACGAGCCGGGCGTCCTCGGCGCCGCCGAAGCGGTTCGTCGGGCCGGTAAGGAGGGTGACATAACCATCGTCGGCTGGGACACTGCCCCCGACGAGGTCAAGGCCGTCGAGGAGGGCGTCGTGAGCGCCCTCGTCGCCCAGAACCCCTTCCGCATGGGCTACGACGGCACCAACGCCGCCGTCGACGCGATCCGCAGCGACGCCCAACTGGAGGACATCGATACCGGATCGACCCTCGTAACCCAGGACAACCTCGACGACCCGGAAGTCAAGGCCGTCCTCAACCCGAGCTGCTCCAACAAACCGGAGGTGAGCCAGTAAGACATTCGGCCATCGGCCATCGGGCATCAGCTTTTGGTTTCGCCTATCGCCAACGGCTGACGGCGCGGCCCGCGGGGGTATTGCCTTCGTGGGCCGCTCTACCCGTTGAGGCTACCGTCCCGCTCGGAGCGGAGGAGGGGGTCCGTGCCTGGCACGGTGCGGCGGATCAGGCGCTCGGCCCGCTCGAAGAAGCGCAGCCGGTCGAGCAGCGGGTTCCAGACGCCGACGGTTATGCAG
>JACDFX010000055.1 GCA_013815575.1 Rubrobacter sp. | reverse complement strand
GCGGGCCCACTCGGTCAGGACGTCGTAGGTGTCTACGCCCCGTTTCCTGGCCTCCGCCGCCGCGTCCCCCGCGAACTGGTTCTTGAACCAGGCGACGATGGAGCCTGTAGAGGCCTGGCCGGCCTCGACGGTGTACTGGCCGGGGATCATGGCGTCCGTGTAGGCCCCCCAGAAACCGGGGTCGTGGATGGGCTCGGAGGTCTGCCCGATCATGACGTGCGAGGAGCCGGTGATGAGCGCCATCTTCCCCGGCTCGACCACCCCGAGCCCTAAAGCCCCGACGTAGGCGTCCACGCCCCCCTCGGCCACGGGTGTGCCGGCCTTCAGGCCAAGCTCCTCGGCGACCTCTTTACGCAGTCCCCCGACCACCACGCCAAGGTCGAGCACATCGTCCGGGAACTTCTCCAGCAGGTCGCCCGCGCCCACCGCGTCGTAGAGGCTCTCCGGGTAGCCGCCCTCGTTCCGGTCGTAGTAGTACTTGGAGCTGGCGTAGTTGATCGAGGCAGCCCACTCGCCGGTGAGGCAGTGTATCAACCAGTCTCCACAATCGCAGATGTGCCGAGCGTTCTTGTAAACCTCCGGCTCGTTCTCCTTGATCCAGAGGGCCTTCGGAAGCCCCCACTCGGCGGAGACGGCCCCGTGGCCGTTGTACTTGAGGGCGTCGTTGTGGGTGCCGGCGATCTTTTCCGCCTGGTCGGAGGAGCGCACGTCCATCCACATGATCGCCGGTCGCAGGTGGCGGTCTCTCTCGTCCATCGCGAGCACGGTGCTGCTCGTGGCGTCCACGGAGATTCCCGCTATGTCCTCGGCCGCGACGCCGCTCTCCTTCATCGCGCCCTTTACCGCCCCCACCAGGCATGTCCACCACTCTTCGGGGTCCTGCTCCGCCCAACCGGGACGTGGGTGCGTAAGCGAGAACTCCCGCTCGTCGAAGACTACCGGCGTCCCCTCGGTGTCGAAGATGCCAACCCTGGCGCCCCCCGTCCCGAAGTCTATGCCTAATAGGTACGGGCCTTCAGCCATTGGCTTCCTCCTTCATCACACCCGTCCGCCCCGTCCGCCCCGTCGACCGTGATCCGGTCCTCACGCATCCTCCCAGCCGAACTCTCTTCGCAGGTCGGCCGGTACCAGGTGGTCGATCCTGCCCAGGACGTAGGCCGGGAGGTTCTCTTCGGATTCTTCGTCCAGGTCCTCGGCGGTCGTCTCGCCGGTAAGGACCACCGCCGACGGCATCCCGGCGTCCAGCGCCATCCGGATCTCGGTGTAGAGCCTGTCGCCGGTCATCACGCAGTCCTTCGCGTCCAGGTCCAAAAGGCCCATGACGGTCTCAAGCATGATGGGGTCCGGCTTGCCGACGTTTACCTCGCATTTCGTACCAGTACACCCCTCTATCGCCCCGACTATCGCCGCCGCGTCGGGCTCGCCGCGCCCACCGGGAAGCGGGCAGTACCGGTCCGGGTTCGTCGTCACGAGCTTCGCCCTCTTGTGGAACCAGATGGCGTCGAAGGCGATCTGGAGCTTGCGGTAGTCGAAGCCGCGGTCGTAGGAGGCTATGACTATGTCTATCTCCTCGGGGTCCTCGGACATCTTTATGCCAGCCTCCCGCAGCGAGTTCTTGAGCGGCTCTTCGCTTATAGGGAAGACGACGGCTTCTGGGTGATTTTGAAGGAGCCACCCGGTCATAGTGACGACGGTGTTTACCACCTCCTCGGGCGGCGTCTTCAGGCCCAGCCTCGTCAGCTTCTCGGCGTACATCCCTGGGTTCCTGGTCGGGTTGTTGGTAAGGAAGATGACTCGCTTTTCGAGCTCGCGCAGCTTGAGGACGAGCCTCTTCGCCCCGGGCAGCAGCTCGTCGCCGAGGTAGATCGTGCCGTCCAGGTCGAACAGGTAGCCTTCGTAGAGCTTCTCGGGCGTCTTCAAGGCTTCGGGGGGTCGGCGACGGTCTTTCTCATCTTCGTACCTCCGCTGGCCACTTCGTGATAGATCCAACGCCCACTGGTGCCGATGCTCCTCTCGTGGAACGGATTCGTTCACGCTACCGCGCCTCGACGAACCTGTTCGTTAGACTCTACCCTTGCATCATCCGCCCGATGTAGTCCGGTTCCGCGTGGCCAGCGCGGGCTCGCTTCTCAGCCCGGTAATAGGTGGGGCACGTCGCCCCCTCCGGCATGGAGCTCACGTGGGACACGCCACATAGGGCGCGACGGCGGCCGCATGCGCTGGACGCCAGGGAAGGGCATCGGGTCTTCGGATCGCGAGAAGCCGAAGACCGCCAACGAAACGACGCACGCCCGGATTTAACGCCACCTGAACT
This sequence comes from Rubrobacter sp., assembly GCA_013815575.1. GTDB lineage: Bacteria > Actinomycetota > Rubrobacteria > Rubrobacterales > Rubrobacteraceae > Rubrobacter_D. The sequence continues at coordinate 5,783 of JACDFX010000055.1, read as the reverse complement.
CCCCTCCTAACCTTGGCTGAAGCGTAGCCGGTAACAAAATTCGTGTCAAATGTATGAATGTTACGTCACGAGCGGCCGGCGCGCGGGTCTGCTCAACGCCCCTTTTGTGGACGGAGACGCACGGCGAGGAGGCGGCTGGAGTTCTGGGCGGCGAACAACGTGCCGCCTCCCAGGCCGGGAGCGCGGTCTGCCAGGGGACGATGGCTTGGATGCCACAAAGTCCCTGGGCCAGACGTCGACCAGATAGAAAACAGTACTGGCCGGGGTTTTCCTGGCCGGCACGGTCGCGGAGGCGAACCTGAGGAGCTAGTGTCCAGATACCCGTTGGCGGGTTCCCGAACGCTTCTCGGGCTGCGTCTAAAGGTGGCCGCTCTCTTCGTAATCCGTTATGAGGCTCACCTTATGGGCGGACGGGGACGACGGGTCGAACTCGTACCCGAGCCACTGCCGCACGATGCGGTCCGCGAGCTCGGGCGCTATGACCCGCTCGCCCAGGCACAGCACTTGACAGTTGTTGGACAGTATGGACCTCTCGATGGAATAGGGGTCATGGGCGACGATGGCGCGGATGCCTTGCACCTTGTTGGCGGAGATGGCCTCGCCCAGGCCCGTGCCGCCGAAGAGAACCGCCCGGTCCGCTTCGCCCCGGGCTACCGCCTCGGCGGCCTTGATGCAGATGATCGGGTACTCGGTCTTGTCGTCCGCGTCGGCGACGCCGAAATCGAGGACCTCACTCACACGAGGGTCGCCCTTCAACTGGTCCCTTATAAAATTCTTGAGGTTCACCCCCGCGTCGTCGGAGCCGACCGCCATCACGTACTGCTTGCCGTCCATCGCTCTACCCCTCCTCGGTAGGTGAGCCTGCCAGACGCTCAGGTTGCCTTGCGCCTTTGCAGCATCCTAACGTATCTGCCCGAAACACGTGCCCGATCACCGCGTACTATGGGCGTCGAAACATCACCCCGCGTTTTCGGTGGAAGCGGGTTTGGTCTGCCCGTAGCCGGAGATCTTGGCCGCCACCTCTTCGACCTGCTCCGGGGAGAGGAGCACGGGTCCCCCGGCGATCCTCGTCCGGTAGTAGATCTCGGCCATCTCCTCGAGCACCACCGTTCGCGAGAAGGCCTCCCCGGGGCTCTCCCCTACCGTGATGGTGCCGTGGTTGCGCAAGAGACATGCCTTGCGGGTCTCGCCCAATGCCTCGCCAGCGTAACCGGCGAGCTCCTCGGTGCCGTAGGTGGCGTAAGGCACCAACGTTATCCGTCCTTCGTCGGAGAGCGTTGTGAGCATGTAGTGCATCGGGGGTATCTCCCATCCCAAGCAGGCGAGCGTGGTCGCGAAGCGGGAATGGGTGTGGACCACGGCACCTACCTCGGGACGCGCACGATAGATGCCCGTGTGCATGGGGGTCTCGGTGGACGGGGCCAGCGCTCCATCCAAGACCTTGCCCTCCAGATCAACGAGAACCACGTCCGCGGGTTCGATGACCTCGTAGTCGACGCCGCTCGGGGTGACGAGGACGTCGCCCTCCGGGGTGCGGGCGCTGACGTTTCCGGAAGTTCCGGTGACGAGGCCCGATTCGATCAGCTGCCGGGCGACCGAGGTTACCCCTTGCCGCAGGTCCTCGTGCCTCAAGATGGGCTTCCTTCGGGTGGCCGTATCTCGTACTTGATGCCCTCCTGGCGGCCGTGTTGCTCGAGGGCCTCGACCACTTTTTCGAGCGGCCGTACCCCGGAGATAAAGGGCTCGGGGTCGACGCGGCCGCTCTTCAAGAGGTCGAACGCCACCTGGACGGTGTAGGGGGTGTGGTGAAAAATGCCCCTTACGGTGAGCTGCGAGTAGTGCAGCAGCACGGTGTCCACCTCTATGGAGGTGCCCGACGGCGCCCCACCGAAGAGCGTCACCTCTCCGCCTTTTCGTACCAGCTGCAGGGCCTGCTCCCAAAGTTGCGGGATGCCCACCGCCTCGATCACCACGTCCGTCCCGCGGCTTTCTGGGGTCCACTCCCGAACGGCCTCGATAGTGTCCACCCCCTCGGCAGCCTCGACCGTCTCTTCGGCCCCCAGCCGCTTGGCGACCGCGAGCCGTGCGGGGCTCTTGTCCACGCAGATCACCCGGGCCCCGCGCTCCGTGGCCAAGCGGACGAACATCAGGCCGATCTGGCCGGCCCCGATGACCGCCACCGTGTCCCCCACGGAGATGGGCGTCCGAACCACCCCGTGCACGGCGCAGGCCAGGGGCTCTAAGAGCGCCGCCCGGCTGAACTCCATCCCCTCGGGTATCTCGTACAGATTCTGATCCACGATCCGCGAAGGCACCACGATGTACTCGGCGAAAGCCCCGTTGAGGAAGGCGAGATCTTCGCACATGGACTGGTCGCCGACCTTGCAATAGTAACAACGATTGCAGGGTGCGGAGTTGGCCCCGACCACCCTGGTGCCCGGTCGCCATGCCTCGGCCCCCTCCCCGACCTCCTCGACCGTCCCCCCAAACTCGTGCCCGAAGGGGGAGGGGGTCACCTTGATAAGCGTAGGGTGTCCCCGCTTGTAGGTCTTCACGTCTGTGCCGCAAGTGAGTGCCGCACCTATGCGCACCAGAACCTCGCCCGGACCCGGTTCCGGAGCCGGAACATCCTCCATCCTTACGTCACCAGGCTCGTAAAACATCGCCGCTCGCATGGGCGCCACCTCCCGGTCAGCTTGGCGCGTCGAGGTCAAACACCAACGTCGCCCACACTAGCACAAAGACAATCCTTCCTCGCCGCGCGGGCGGGCGAGAGCATCTGGGGCGCCGACCATCCGAGGTGCTACAGTGGGGCGTAACGACGGGAGGGGTCTTGGGGTGACGATCTTGCGTAATGCGGACAAGGGCCGTTTCGGGGCGCGCGCCGCCGTAACAGCGTCTGGGCTCTCGTAAGATGGGCCCGGACTACGTTATCGGGATAGATTGCTCGACCACCGCCACGAAGGCCGTGGTTTGGGACCGCGAGGGCAATGCCGTCGCCGAAGGGCGCGCATCCTTGACCCTGAGCGTCCCGCGGCCCGATTGGGGCGAGCAGGACGCGGAGGAGTGGTGGCGCTCGACGGTCGTCGCGCTGCGTCGCGCCGCCCGGGCGGTCGACGCCCGTAAGATCGGCGCCGTCGGCATCACGCACCAGCGGGAATCCTTCGTGTGCCTGGATGCGGAGGATCGTCCGATAAGGCCCGCGATATTGTGGCTGGACTCGCGCGCGCGGGACGAGGTCGAACGGTTCGGCTCCGAGGAGGTGCACCGGATCACCGGCAAGCCCCCGAACCCGACCCCCGGTTTCTACAAGTTGCTGTGGCTGCGGGAACACGAGCCGGACGCGCTCGAGCGGACCGTCAGGATGGTCGAGGTGCACGCGTTCCTGGTGCACCGCTTGACGGGGCACTGGCGCACGTCGTGGGCGAGCGCCGACCCTCTAGGGCTTGTCAACATGCAGACGTTCGACTGGTCGGAGGAGCTGCTCGACACGGTGGGTTTGAACCGCGAGCAGATGTGCGAGATCCGCCCGCCCGGCGAGGTGATCGGGGAGCTACGCGACGACGTGGCCAAGGAGATCGGGCTCCCGGCCGGCCTGCCGATCGTGAGCGGCGCGGGCGACGGTCAGGCGGCGGGCCTGGGGGCCAACATCACAGGGCCGGGTCGGGCCTACCTGAACCTTGGTACCGCCGTGGTCTCCGGCACCTACAACGAGCACTACAGCTGGGGATCCGAGTATCGGGTGCTCTCCGGACCAATACCGAGGACCTACACCCTGGAGACGCTGCTCGCGGCCGGCACGGACACGGTGAGCTGGTTCGTCGAGAAGTTCGCCGGCATTCCGGCCGACGAGTTAAAAGTGGGCTTGAGCGCGGAGCAGATCCTGGAGGCGGCCGCCGCACAGGTCGGGCCCGGCTCGTCCGGTCTGCTAGCGGTGCCGTACTGGAACAACGCCTCGACGCCGTACTGGGACCTCACGGCGCGCGGGGTCATGCTCGGCTGGACCAAGGCGCACGGCAAGGCGCACGTCTATCGGGCCATCCTCGAGGGTATCGCCTTCGAGCAACGGCTCATGACGGAGGCCGCGGAGACCGATCTAGAGCGGCCCATCGAGCAAATCTTGGCTCTGGGCGGCGGCTCGCGCAGCCCGCTGTGGTGCCAGATCCTGGCCGACGTTATGCGACGCCCGGTCTCGGTAACCAAGGAGGTCGAGAGCACCTGTCTCGGGGCCGGTATGTTGGCGGCGGCCGCGTCCGGGATGCACGACGGTATCCGTGAGGCAGCCGCCGCAATGTCGGGCACGTCCGCCCGCTTCGAGCCTGACGGGAAAAGTACGGCACGCTACGACCGACTCTACACTGATGTCTACAAAGAGATTTACCCTCACCTCGCCCCACTCTTTCCCGCGCTCGCGAACGCCCTCAAGGAAGATCCTGGATGACCTTCGGCTACATAAACAATTCCCACAATCGGGTGAGGCGACACCGCAGCTGGGCTACGGGCTCTTACTTCATTAGAGCTCCTGGCAGGCACGTCACCGAAGCTAGCGGAACACGATAGACCGAACCGAGTGGGTAGGAGAGCCCTCAGAGCGGGGTTGGTGGCGCGGCCCCGCGCGATTGATGCCCGGTCAGCCGCCCGGGTCTGCGTGCCGGGCCCTTCCTCGCCCTTGTCCTACTCCCCTGTGACCGCGCCGAGGGTCAGGCCCTTCACGAGGTAGCGTCTCACGGCGAGGCCGACGACGATCATGGGCAGCGCCACGACCGTACCTATCGCCGTGAGCTGACCCCAGTCTACCCCGGTCTGCGTGATCAGGGCCGATGCGGCTACCGGGAGTGTCTGGCTGCCCGGACCGCTAAACGTCGCGGCGAAGACATAGTCGTTCCAGGAGAAGACCAGGCACAGTATCGCCGTGGTAACAATACCTGGAGCGGTTAGCGGCAGCGCCACGCGCCAGAACGTTTGGAACTTGGACGCACCGTCCACCATCGCCGCCTCTTCCATCACCTTCGGCAGGTCCGCGAAGAAGGCGTGCATTATCCAGATCGCGAACGGCAGGTTGAACGTGAGGTAGGCGATGATGAGCCCCCATATCGTGTTGATGAGGTGCAAGAACGTGAACCCAACGTAGAGCGGAAGGATCACGGCCGCGATAGGCGCCATCCGCGTCGAGATGATCCAGAACGCCAGATGTCGCTTGCCGCGGAAGTTGACGCGGGCGAGGCCGTACCCGGCGAAGATCCCTAGGGTGGTGGCGATGACGGTCGAGATACCGGCGGCCAGCATGCTGTTACGGAAGTAGCTCAATAGGCCGTTGCCCCCGGCGTCCAGGCCGGCGTAATTCTCCAGGGTGGGCTCGAACGCTATCTGCGGCGTGGTCGAGAGGACGTCGGCGAGCGGCTTGAACGAGGAGAGCACCATCCAAAAGACCGGCACGAGCGTCCAGAGGAGCACGAGGAGCAGGAGCCCGTAGAGGACGATTCGCCTTCCAAGTCCGCCCGCGGTCTTGTTCATCCCGCCAACCCCCTTTGCTTAAGCATCGTGGTGAACAGGTTGGCGATCAAAATGGAGATCGCGAGCATTACTAGGCCGATGGTCGCCGCGTATCCCAGTTGCAAGAAGCGGAAGGCGACCTCGTAGAGCCCCATGGGGATGATCTTGGTAGCGTTGGCCGGTCCGCCACCGGTCACCTGCCAGACGATGTCGAAGTAACGCAGCGCGTCCATGGACCGGACTAGGAGCGCCACGAGGACGATGCCGGAGATCGAGGGCAAGACGATGTG
>JACDFX010000392.1 GCA_013815575.1 Rubrobacter sp. | reverse complement strand
GACATCCGGAACGCAGGCCCACAACTCGGGAAGCGCCCTGTCTTTCCACACGAACAATCCGGCGATACACGCTCCGACGGGCACGTTCTCGCGACGGGTTAGAGTCAGGTTAGAGTCAAAAGGCCCCGGCGAAAAAGCCGAGGTCTGCATTTTACCTGCAAAAAAGGGGGTGACCGACGGGGCTCGAACCCGCGACCTTCGGAGCCACAATCCGCCGATAGACGTTGCAGCGTGTAGCTTGACGGGGCGATGTGCCGATATATAAGCCAATTCACTCGCATGGCAACATCCAGCAACCGCGGGCAATACATCCCCGGTGGTGTACAGGTGGTGTACATGGTGCCATGGGCCGAGCGTTTGGCCCGCAACCGAGGTTCAGTATGTAGCGTCGGGGGTAGGCGCGGTCCCGGAACTTCGCGCTGAGGGGGTTCTCCGAAGTTGGTCGCGTACAACTCATCGCTACTTGCGCATATGATGTATGGCATGGCCAAGGTGGAGTTACTGTACTTCGATGGATGCCCGGGCTACCGCAAGGCGGAGCAGAGCTTGAAGGACGCTCTTTCGCGGGAGGGCATCCGGTCGGAGGTCGAGCTGGTCGCGGTGAACACCGACGAGGAGGCGGGGGCGTTGGGGTTCCCCGGCAGCCCCACCGTCCGCGTGGACGGCCGGGACCTCTTCCAAGTGGACGAACGGGAAGACTGGCGGCTGGGTTGCAGGGTCTACGTCACCCCGGAGGGCCTCAAGGATCACCCCACCGAGGGGATGATCCGTGCGGCGCTTCGTCGATCCCCGGTTCGCGCGCCGGACGCGAGCGGCGAGCCCGGCGACCCAAAGAGCGTCGATGGGGAGGACGCCGAGGACGCGTGGTCGTCGGGGCTCTTCGGGGTCCCGTTCAGGACGCTCCTCTCGCGGGAGGTCAACCGGTTCCTCAAGGTCTGGACCCAGACCCTGCTCGCGCCCCTGCTCACTTCGGCCCTTTACGTGGTGGTCTTCGGCTACGGTCTGGGTAGCCGCATCCGGGAGGTCGAGGGCGTGCCTTACCTCCAGTTCATCCTCCCCGGGCTGATCCTGCTCGCCGTCATAACGGCCTCCTACGGCAACACATCTTTGAGCCTCTTCGACGCCAAGCGCGAGCGCTACATAGACGACGTGCTCATAAGCCCCATGACGCCCTTGCAGATCGCCCTGGCCTACGTGCTGGGGGGCGTACTACGCGGACTGCTCGTGGGCGCGGGCACCTTCGCCCTGGCGATCCCCCTGGCGGGCCTTCCGGCGGAGCGTCCCCTGCTTCTCCTGGCCGCGGGCCTGGCGACGAGCGTCGCCTTCGCCTCTCTGGGCGTGGTGACCGGGGTGCTCGCGACCCGCATAGACCACATCTTCTTCCTCTCCACCATCGTCCTCCAGCCCCTGACCTTCCTTGGCGGGGTCTTCTACTCGGCGGAGATGCTGCCCGCGCCCCTGCGGATAGCAACCTACCTGGACCCCATCTTCTACGCCGTGGACGCCTTCCGGTACGCCGCGGTGGGGGTCTCGGACGCACCGCCGTACCCGGCCCTAGCCGCGCTCGTTATCTTCGCAGTGCTGGCCTTTTTGGGCACGACGGAACTCTTGCGCCGCGGCTACAAGTTGAGGTACTAGGTGGACGGGCCGTACCTGCTGGCGCTGGCGGTCGGGCTGGGGCTTCTGGGCTTCGTCGAGCCCTGCTCCATTGGTGCCAACATGGTCTTCCTGGGCCACCTGCGCGAGAAGGGCAGGGGCGAGCGGCTGCGGGAGACCGCGAAGTTCGCCCTGGTCCGCTCCGTGGTCCTGGGGCTCTTCGGTCTCGGCATCGCCATCCTCGGCGCTTCGGTATTCGCGGCGCAGAAGGGCTTTTGGCTACTGCTCGGGCTCCTGTACCTCGCGCTGGGGGTGGCCGTGATCCTGAACGCCCGGTTCCGCTGGGGGCTGTTCTGGCGCATCTCCCTACGACGGTTGCTCCCCGAGCGCGGAGGGCGCTCTCTGGGGTTGGGGCTGCTGTTCGGCCTAAACCTCCCGGCGTGCGCCTACCCGCTTATGCTGGCCCTCCTCGGACCCGGAGCCGCGTCTGGTCCGCTCCTGGGCTTCGCCGCGCTGTTCGTCTTCGGCCTTGCGCTGTCTTTGCCCCTCGGTCCCCTGGCCTTCTCGGAACGGGCCGCGAAGCTCTTCGGCCGCCTCGCCCGCCTCGGCGGGGCGACGCCCTACGTGATAGGGGTGGTGTTCCTGCTCCTCGCCGCCTACGTCCTCTACACCGCCACGCCCTACTTTGACCCCGGCGGTGGCTGACGTGGGAGGTTATGCTTGACGCGCCCGCGGGGGTGCCGGCATGGTGCCGTATCGGGCGATCCGGGAAGGAGATCTGGCTGATGGACAAGAAGGAACCCAAGAGTCGCTGGGCAACGGCCCCGACGGCCGGGAGGAGCAGGGGCCGGCTGGCGAGACTCGGTAGCATCGTCGGCATCGGAGGCACCCTCGTGTGTTCGCTGAGCATGGTGGCAGTCGCAGTAGGGCTCTTCGTAGCCGGAGGCACCGCCGCAGCACAGGGCGGGATGGCGGGCATGGGGTCTGGACACCAGGGTATGGCGGACGTTCCCGGTTGGTTGGAGGCCCTCTTGCGCTTTGGTCCGGTGATCCTGATCGTCTCCGTGCTGTTGGTCGCGGCCTCGGTGACGCTTCGACGCAGGCTTGCGGCCTTGCCGGCGATCAGCGGGGGGCTCATCCTGTACGTGGGCATGTACGCACAACCGAACCTGGCCTTGATGTACGCGGCGATCGTTGTGGGGACCGTTCTTCTGGTTGTTGCCTACGGGGCAAGCCTTCGTCCGACAACCAAGGAGGTCGGTAGACGAGCCATGTAGATCCTTATTCACCCACCTTCCGAGAGGGCGTCTTCTAGGCAACAGGGTGAATAGTCCTCTTGAACATGCGCTGAGCTTACGAGCGGGTAAGATCACACTCACCACACACAAGCGAAAGGAAGGACTCACACATCCACATGAGCGACCAGCGATCATT
>JACDFX010000391.1 GCA_013815575.1 Rubrobacter sp. | reverse complement strand
CTCGAAAAGCACCCCGAGGCCGACCCGGGCACCGTCGAGGAGCTTCTGGCTGGCATAGGTTCGGTGCCGGAGGACATCCGCACCGCCGTGCGCAACAACGCGGGCGGCCACTCAAACCACTCGATGTTCTGGCAGATCATGGGCCCGAGCGGGCAGGGCGGCGGCCAGCCGACCGGCGAGCTTGCCTCGGCCATAGACTCCTCGTTCGGCTCTTTCGACCAGTTCAAGGAGCAGTTCGGTGCGGCCGCCGCCCCGGGCGCGCTGTTCGGTAGCGGCTGGGCGTGGCTGATAGCGGCTCCCAGTGGCTCGCTTTCTATAGAGACCACACCGAACCAGGACTCGCCTTTGATGGAGGGCAAGACGCCGGTGATGGGCCTGGACGTGTGGGAGCACGCCTACTACCTCAACTACCAGAACCGCCGCCCCGAGTACATAGGCGCCTTCTGGAACGTGGTCAACTGGGACGAGGTCGGGCGCCGCTACGAGGCCGCCAGGAACGCCTAGCCAGATCAGCAGCGTCGCAACAGGGTCCCCGGGGGTGTTCTCTCCGGGGGCTTTTTCGTGCCCGGTTGCCGCCCGGACGGGTGGGACCGTGCGAGCAAACCCACCTCCGTTCTGAGTCATCCGATACAGTAGGCCGGTAAGAGAGGACTAACAGGAAGGAACCTTTCTATGCGGCTGGTTATCGTGGGCGGAGTTGCGGCGGGGACGAAGGCGGCCTCAAGGGCACGGCGGGTCGACTCGCTGATGGAGATCACGGTCTACCAGGAGGAGCCCGAGCCCTCCATCAGCGAGTGCGGCCTACCCTACCTCCTATCCGGTATGGTGGAGGGCCGCGACCGGCTCGTCGCCCGTACCCCGGAGAAGTTCGCGGAGCAGGACATAGAGGTGCGGGTGCGACATCGGGTCGAGAAGATCTACCCCGGCACCAGGAAGCTCTCCGTGCGTGACCTCGCGACGAACGAGACCTTCGAAGACTCCTACGACCGTCTCGTCGTCGCGACCGGGGCGGGCGCCGTCATGCCCCCCATCCCCGGCGCCGATCTCGACGGCATCTTCGGGCTGCGCTTCCTCACGGATGCGGATGAGGTCCTGGACTACATCAGGGACCACTCACCGGGGAAGGCCGTCGTCGTGGGGGGCGGCTACATCGGGCTCGAGGTGGCCGAAAACCTGTGCCGGATAGGGATGAAGGTCGCCCTGGTCGAGGGCGCGGACCGTGTAGCCCTCGCCTATGGTCCAGAGGTCTCCGAGAAGGTGGAGGCGGAGCTCGAAAGGAACGGCGTAGACATCTTTACCGGCGAGAAGGTCGAGAGGTTCGTCGGGGACGGGCACATCCGGGCGGTGAAGTTCGGCGACGAGGAGATCGAGGCTGATCTGGTGATCTTCGGCGTCGGCGTAAAACCCTCCATCGAGTTGGCCCGGGATGCAGGGGTGGAGATCGGCGCCACCGGCGCCATCCGGGTGGACCGTCACATGAAGACGAACGTCCCCGACGTATGGGCAGCCGGCGACTGCGTCGAAACGACCAACCTGGTCTCGGGCGGGCCCGCCTGGGTCCCCCTCGGCGACACCGCCAACCAGATGGGCCGCGTCGCCGGCACCAACGCCGCCGCCGGTGACGACGTCCTCGAGTTCCCAGGCGTGCTCGGCACCGGCATCTTCAAGGTCTACGACCTCGGCGTCGGCAAGACCGGCCTCTCCGAGAAGGAGGCCGAAGCCGCGGGCTACGAGACCGTCAGCGCCGGCGTCGAGGCCCGCGACCGGGCGGGCTACTACCCCGGGGCAGGGAAGGTCTTCCTAAAGCTCATCGCGGACGCCGACACCGGCCGCCTGCTCGGGGCCGAGTCCGCCGGCTCGGGCGCGGACAAGCTCGTCGACATCTGCGCCACGGCCCTCTGGGGCAGGTTCTCCTACCTCGACCTCGTCAACATAGACCTGGCTTACTCGCCCCCATTCGGCCCGGCCCTCAGCCCCGTCATCCAGGCCGCCACCATCCTCTCTGGCCAGTTCGACCGGGCCCGGGAAGGAACCAGGGTCACGGAGTAGGAGGCCGTGGAAACTTTTCCCGAGTCTGTCCTTGTTCTTCTGACCGCTGAGAGCTGATCGCCCTCTCAGAACCTCTCCACGACCGTCCGGGCGAGCATGTGAAGCGGCAGGTAGTCGGGGCCACCGGCCTTGGAGTCGGTGCCGCTCATGCCAAAGCCACCGAAGGGCTGAACGCCTACCAGGGCGCCGGTTATGCTGCGGTTGAAGTAGACGTTTCCGGCCTTGAACTCTTGGCGGGCGCGCTCCAGGTGGTCGCGGTTCTTTGAGTAGACGCCGCCGGTTAGGCCGTAAGGACTGTCGTTGGCGAGCTTCAGGGCGTCGTCGAAGTCGCGGGCCTTTATAACGGAGAGGACGGGGCCGAAGATCTCCTCTCGGGCCACCCTCGCCCCAGGCTCGACCGCGAAGATGGTCGGGCTGATGAAGTAGCCGTTCTGGGGATCTCCGGGGTCGTCGCCGAGAACGCGATCGCCCTCCTGTTTTCCGGCATCGACGTAGCCCGAGACCTTCTCGAACTGCGGCTCGCTGATGACGGGCCCGACGTTGACGGTCGCGCCGTCTCTTTCGGTCGGTTGGCCGATCTTGAGCGCCCGCGCGTTTTCGACGACCTTGCTCAGAACCTCGTCGTAGACGTCGGCGTGCAGGATGGCCCGGCTGGCCGCCGAACACTTCTGGCCTGAGTAGCCGTAGGCGCTCTTGACGATGTCCGCCGCCGCCGAGTCGAGGTCGGCCGAGTCATCTATAACCATCGCGTCCTTGCCGCCCATCTCGGCTATGACCCGCTTGACCCACCGCTGGTTCTCTATCTGCTTCGCGGCGAGCTCGTTTATGCGCAGGCCCGTCTTCATCGAGCCGGTAAAGGATATGAACCGGGTGCGCGCGTCCTCGACGAGGTAGTCGCCTACGTCGGCGCCGTAACCTGGGAGGAAGTTGAGGACGCCTTCGGGGAGGCCGGCCTCCTCGAAGATCTCCGCGACGACCGCC
>JACDFX010000390.1 GCA_013815575.1 Rubrobacter sp. | reverse complement strand
GGGCGTGGACTATCGGGAACGTTGGCCTCCCGTTCGAGAGGTCCTGGCTGGAGGCCTCGCCCCAGATACCGTACACGTCGTTTATCAACTGTTTGGCGACGCCGCAGCACAGGCCAAAAGCCGTGTAAGCCTCGATCCTGGATGAGTCTTCGGTCGCCAGGGTCGCCCCCGCCCTCGCCAGCAGGGCGCCGGCCGACCCGCTCTTACGTTCTATCATCGCCCGGCTGTCCTCCAGGGACACGCTCTCCAGGTCCTGCAAGAGCAGATCTTCGTGCTGACCGGCCATGACCGCCAGCAGAGTGTCCGCGAACTGGCGGGCCAACGCCCACAGCCTGGCCGGTGGCGCCCCTTGCTGCCACAGGCGGGCGATACAGATCTGGAGAAGCGAACCCAAAAGTGTGGCCGCGATCAGGCCGGCGCCGGCCTGGTCGCGGTCCTGCCAGGGGGGCGGCAGCTCGTGGTCCAGGATGCTGTCTTGCAGGTCTACCCCCAGGTACAAGGCGGTACACGCGGCGGCCACCGGGACGGCCGGCCTCTCTTCGCCGCTGACTGCCGCGTGTACCAGAAGCGGTACCTGGACGGCCGACATCCTCGGGAAGGCCCTCGCCTCCTCGCCGATCGTCCTCACGTGAGATTGAAGCAATCCCTTGTGGCCCGCGGGTACCGGGAGCGCCTCGATCAGTTCATCCAGAAACCCGAAAACCCGCTCCACCCGCCCGCGCATCAGCGCCAGGTCAGCGCGCGACTCCCCGCAGCTCCCCGGCACGCAAACGGCGATCTAGTGGACTCGCCAGCGCCACCAGCCATTGGCGTCCACAGGAGGGTACTCACGTAGCTGATTCTCCAGGTCCCGAACGACGTCATCGTCCCTATCGCCGGTCTTGGCGGCGAAGTACTCCCTTGCTTCCCGCGTTTCCTGGGGGCTCAAAGCGAACCCGTAGCGCCAGAGCGCGGACTCCAGGTCGGCCCTCAAACCGTTCAGGAACTCGGGGTCGCCTATCGACAAACGGGCCACCGCCATAAGCGCTTCATCCCGCCTGAATCCCCCGGTTCCTTCCTGTCGTTCCATTAGGCTCCTTTCTGTTCAGGCTTTTCTGGGGGGCGCGGCCACCGGCCATCTATTCGCCACCGGAACCGATCGCGGCGGCTCGCTCTTGCCCTCTCCCGTACTTCCCAGGTCACCTCTCAGGAGGCAGCATACCCCCAAGAAACGATCGGCGCAAACCCGGGGTGCGCTGGTAGTTCAGGCCTCGCTGAAAGCTACCGGGTTGATGCTTTTTGGCTGGACCCGCGCTCAGAGAACGGCATCCGCACCCTGGTCCAACATGCACAGGGCCCGCGAGGGGCGGAACGACCTCCCGGACGATTCGGGTGCCGGCCCCTTCGCACCCCACCCGGCGAGACTCCGCCTGCTGCTGGCGAAAGTTCCAGCCTCGGTCAGCAGCGCCCTCAGGCGCCGCACGGCGCGCTGGAAGGCGTCGTAGTCCACGCCCTTGTCGATGCAGCCGTCGGCCCGCCAGATGCGGTCGCCGCCCCCTGGAGGTCTCTCCCGTCCCCCGGAGACGAGGACTACCACGGAGAGGCTCCTCGTGCGCCCGTCGGCCCGCAGCCGGCGCAGCACCTCGAGCCCGTCCACCTTCGGGAGGTTCAGGTCGAGCAGAACCAGGCGCGGCAGCTCTTCGGCGCCGAACAGCAGGTCCAGGGCCTCAGCCCCGTCCCGGACGACGGACACCTTGTTCGATATACCGCTCTTCTTCAACGCGCGACGGGTGAGCAACTCGTCGTCCGGGTTGTCCTCCACCAGAAGTATGGTCTTGTCGTTCACCCTGTCCTCCTCTTGCCAGCCGCGTCGCTCCGGGAACCTGTCCGGTACTCTAGTGACCGGACTATCCCGCTGTCATGGGAGCGTTGTCCCGACTTGGCCGGGAAAGTTTGTCCCGCCCCTCCCGAACCCGTGGGGGCGCCTGGTAGGATCCCGGCGTGCAAGCCCGTCCCGCAACTCCCGCAGACGCCGAAGCTATCTCCCGCATCTACAACGCGGGCATCGACGAACGCAGCGCCACCTTCGAGACCCGCCACCGCCCGCCGGAGGAGATGCTCTCCCAACTCGACGGCGCCTACCCCGCCGTGGTCGTCGTCTCCGACGGGGCCGCCATAGCCTTCGCCTCGACCTCGGCCTACAGCCCCCGCGACTGCTACTCGGGCATCGCCGAGTTCTCCGTCTACACCGACCCGAAAGAACGGGGCCGAGGCGCCGGCCGCCTGACGATGGAAGCCCTCATACGAGAAACCGAAAGACGCGGTTTCTGGAAACTCCTCTCCCGAGTCTTCGTCGAGAACACCCCCAGCCGAAAACTGCTCCTCTCCGTAGGCTTTCGCGAAGTCGGCGTCCACGAGCGCCACGCCCGCCTCGACGACGTCTGGCGCGACGTAGTCCTCGTAGAGAGACTTCTCTAGCACGCCGCCTTCGGCGGTCTTCAGCTTTTTGGTGGTGTGGTGCCGGGGAGTCGTTAGAGGGACTACGCCCGTCCGCGTTCGCGGCGTCTACACTTTCGCCGTGCGAGGCGTAAAGAAAGAGAACCTTCCCGAGAAGACCTGCCCAGTGTGCGGGCTTCCGTTCCGGTGGCGCAAGAAGTGGGCCAGGGACTGGGCTTCGGTCGTCTACTGCAGCCGGCGGTGCCGCTCGGAGGCGAAGGGCTCCGGACGGAGGCCGGGATAGCGCCGTGCGCGCCGGGCCCACCCTCCCCGAAGACGCGGGTGCGATCTAGACCCCACGGAAGATCCTCTCCGCGGCGGCTATTGGGTCGAGCTCGCGGCCGTAGACCTTCTCCATCGTTTCGGTGTCCTCGCGTTCGAGACGGCCGCGCATCTCCTTCTCCAGCCGGTTCGTGGCCCACTCCACGACGAACTTCTTAAGCGCCGCCCGCCGCCGCTCTTCGAGCTTGCCGCTCTCTTCCAAATAGGAACGGTGCTTCTGGATGGTCTCCTTGAGCTCCTCGACGCCCTCTCCCGTGTCGCCGCGGGTCATGAC
>JACDFX010000054.1 GCA_013815575.1 Rubrobacter sp. | reverse complement strand
CTTCAAGCTCAACAACGTACTCACGGGCAAACCGTACTACGTCGGGGAGATCGAGTACTTCGAAGAAGAGCCCGAAGAGCCGGACGTCCAGGCCCTCGCCGAAGAATGCATAGCCCTCCTCGAACGCGTCGTGGAGGCCGCGACGGAGGGCTCCGTCGGCATAGAGATAGAGCCGCCCTACAGGAACCTCTCCTTCGCCATCGCCGGCCGCGTCGAGTTCGAGGCCGAGACGAGGCAGCAGATCCTGGAACTAACCTCCGAGAGAGCCCGGCTCGAAAAAGTAAAAGAACTCCTGACCTCCGCCGCCGAAAGGCTGGAGCGCGAACGCCAGGCCCGCGAAAAAGCCCAGACAAACGGCCACCTGCGCGACGACTGGAAGCCGGGTACGTAAGCCTCAGGCATCAGGTCCGAGGTTTGGCACGTGGACGCGGGGAGCGTGGGCTTCCCACAAGAAGAAGAGCAGCACCCTAAAGCCTGAGGCCTCTACTTCAGCTTCTTACCGGCTTCGTGTGGCAGGTTTCTCTCGGCTTCCTGGGGGAGGAGGTCCTTGACCCTCCTGAGGTTCGCCTGGTCCACTTTGTAGACCAGGGGTTCTGCCGCGAGGGCCTCTTCGCCGGCGGCGGCCTTTATGCGTTCTACGAGGTGATCCTCGACCAGCCAGGCCATCGAGGGGAGGACGCCGGCGACTATCCGCAGGCGAACGCGGCCGTCCTCCGTCTCGCTCCTCTCCGCCAGGCGCGGCGGGTTCAGGTAGAGGTCCGCCGCTTCGCCGAGGGAGGTCAGCACGTTCTCGGCCGCCTCGGCGTTCGAGACCTGCACCTCGACGTTGAAGCGTTGGCGGCCGGAGATGTAGTTCGTGACGCCCTGTATCGCGCCGTTAGGGATGTAGCTGACCTCGCCGGAGAGAGAGCGAATCTTGGTCATGCGTAGGCCCAACTCCTCCACTATTCCGGCCACGCCCTGTGGGGGGCTGATCTCCACAAAGTCGCCGACGCTGTACTGGCCCTCGAAGACAATGGAGAAGCCGGCGATCACGTCCCGCAAGAAGCTCTGCGCCCCGAAACCAATGACGGCGGCGAGGATCGTGGCGCCCGCGACGCCGGGGAGCGGATTTTTGATAAAGATGCTGATCACGACCAGCAGGACTATCGTGAAGATCACGTACCGCAGGGCGTTGCGGGTCAGGGTGATGGCGGTGTCCTGCCGCTTGATGCGCGCCACGGCCTCCGCGTCGAGGAACTCCTGCCGCCGGCGACGCCACCGCAGGACCCTCGGTACCCCGCGCGTCAACACCCGGTAAGCGAGAAGCCCCAGGAAGACCACGAGCGCCGATGCGATTATGTCGCCTATGAAATTCGGGCCGACAATGTACGCGTAGGAGTTTCCCAAGAACTCGCCGATCCCGTTGAAGACGGACCTGGAGTCTCTCGTGGCGTCTTCGGCTACGTCCCCCGCGGCATCCGCGAGGTCGCTCGTCGTCTCTTCCTGTATTAGCGCCCAGAGCATCCCGCGCATTTAAGTACCGTTGGGCTTCGGCTTCAAGGCGGTCAGGGGGCGTCTGTCTCCCGGCTGCGCCTCTTTCTCATCTCCTGGTAGATTTCCATTCCGCATAACTCGCCTTTCACCGGGCTACCAAAGTCGCGGACGGGATCGAAGGTCTGCCAGATCAGGACCCTCGACCGGCGGTGGTCGAAGTGGTAGGGCAGGCCGCGGGAGATCCTGCGCCCCAGAAGGCCGCCGGCCACGAGCAGGGCGTTTGCACCGAGCGCGAGGGGCGAGGCGCCGCCCGTCGCGGGGAGATCGCCCGGCAGCGGCGCCCGGGCTTGCCGAAGGCTCCAGGGTCGAGGTCGGCCCTGGCTCCGATGAGGACCCGCCGACGTTGGTGACGCTGAGGCAGGCGTTTGCCTGGCACTGGAGGAGGCCGGGCGTTCCTTGTGGGACGATGCTACCCGTGGCGTTCGAGGGCGAGGGCTATGAGGCGCTCGAGGAGGTCCTCGTAGGGGAGGCCGCTGGCGGCCCAGAGCTCGGCGTAGACGCTCGTGGGGGTGAAGCCGGGGATGGTGTTGATCTCGTTCAGGAGCAGCCTGTCGGTGGCCCGCTCCACGAAGAAGTCCACCCGCGCCATGCCGGCCGCGTCGACGGCCTCGAAGGCCGTGCGGGCTACTCGGCGTACCTCGTCTGCGGTTTCGGCCGGTATCTTGGCGGGGACGTAAAGTTCCATGCCGCCCTCGACGTACTTGGCGTCGTAGTCGTAGAAGCCGTCTCCCCGCAGGAAGATCTCCCCCGCAACGGAGACGTCAGGGTCCTCGTTGCCGAGAACCGAGACCTCTATCTCCCTGGCGTCCAAGCCCCTCTCCACGATGATGCGCCGGTCGAGCCCGGCCGCGGCGTCGAGCGCCGCACGCAGTTCTCCGGCGTCCTCGGCCTTCCCGATGCCGACGCTTGAGCCGAGGTTGGCCGGCTTGACGAAGCACGGGTAGCCCAAGGCGTCTTCGATCTCCCGTATCCGCGCTTTCGGATCGCCCGCCCACTGCCCGCGGGTCAGGCCTGTCCACTCGACCTGGGGGAGACCGTGGTGGGCAAAGACTTTCTTCATGGTGATCTTGTCCATCCCGACGGCGCTGCCGAGTACCCCGCTGCCCACGTACGGGACGCCCGCGAGCTCCAGCATGCCCTGGATCGTCCCGTCCTCGCCGTAGGGGCCGTGCAGGACGGGGAAGACCACGTCCACGGACCCGAGGCCCGCAGGGAGCTTCTCCCCGGTCGTGGCCGGTGGGCTGGAGGCTTCGAGGGTGGTGCCGTCCTGCAGTTGCGTGCGATCGGACTCGAGCTCGCGCATGGGGTCGCCCGAGTGGATCCAACGCCCCGAGCGCGTTATGCCGACGGGCACGACCTCGTGGCGTCCGCCCCTTTGCAACGCCGACGTTATGGCGCGGGCGGACGCCAGGGAGACCTCGTGCTCCCCGCTGCGGCCCCCGAAGACGACCATCACCCGAACCAACGCGCCTCCCCTGCTCTCTCCCGCGGACCTACCGACGGACCCATCCTAGCAGAGCCCCGGGCGGGGTTTATCTCTCCTCCGGCTCCAGCCCGAGAGCGTCGGCCCGCCCCCTGAGCGCGCCCGCCACGAACTCTATGTGCTCGTCGAGGTCCACCCCGAGGTCCTCGGCCCCGCGCACGATATCCTCGCGGTTGACGGCCGCGGCGAAGCTCTTCTGTTTCATCTTTTTGCGCACGCTTTTGGCCTTCATGTTCTCCAACCTCTCGGGCCGCATGAGCGCGCACGCCACGACGAAACCGGAGAGTTCGTCCACGGCGTAGAGGGTCTTGGACATGGGCGTGTCGCGGGGTGTATCGAGGTAGTCGGCGTGCCCCTCTATGGCGTGGAGCATGTCCTCCGGGTAGCCCCTCTTCCGGAGCTCCGCCACGCCGACCAGCGGGTGCTCGTCCGGGGTGGGGTGCTTCTCGTAGTCCATGTCGTGAAGGAGGCCTGTGATGCCCCACTTCTCCTCGTCCTCGCCGAACTTCTTCGCGTAAGCCCGCATCGCGGCCTCTACGGCGAGCATGTGCTTGCGCAGGGAATCGCCCTCCGTCCACCCGCGCATCAGGTCGTAAGATTCGTCTCTGTTCAAGTGGCCCCTTTCAGTTGATAGGTCTCAGGCTGCAGGTGTCGGGCTACCCATCGCGGTACGTCACGTTTATCGTCCCGCCCGGGGAGTTCGTCTGCTGGACGGAGCGGGTGGTGTCGCCGGCGATGAGGACGATCCTGAGCGTGCCGCGGCCCTCGTCGCGCTTCTCAATTCGGCACGAGAGCTCCTGGCGGCCCGGGTCGAAGGTGAATCGTTTCGGGACCCGGCCACCAAGAACGTTCTGCCGGCCTCCCACGGAACAGAGGCCGGAGAAGGTCGTCTTCGGGCCGCCCTCCAGGCGCAGGACGACCTGCGGGTTCCCGCTTGGCTCTTCGCCGAGCGTGATCTTGGGCGGCCTCTGCTCCGTCGTCTCCTGTCCGGCTGTCGTGGGGGGCGTGGCCACCCTGCGGGGCTCCTCCCTCTGGTTCTGATCCCCACCGTCCCGGCCGGGCTCCCCCGAGCAGGCCGCGAACAGTAGGAGGACCACGAAAAGCAACGCCGCGGCGAGCGCTGCGGAGAAACCCTTTGCGATCTCGGAGTTTTCCACGGACATCTATTTTATCCGACGGGATGGGCCCTTTTCGGCCCGTTTGTGCCGGCCAGTTCCCGCGCCCTCAGGAGGACGGCGTCGAGCATGGGCGGGGTCAGGACGCCGGTGAAGGTGTTCTGCTGGGAAGGGTGGTAGCAGCCGAGGAGGGTCAGGCCATCTGCGCTTGCCTCCGCGCCGTGCCCGAACTTTGGCTTTGGCCGGACGTTGTGGAGGCGCAGGGCCGCGTCCCAGGCGAAGGCGCCGAGGCAGACGATCACCCGGGCTTGCAGGATCTCGAACTCTCGGGCGGCGTAGGGGAGGCAGGCGTCGCGTTCGGCCGGGGTTGGCTTGTTCTGCGGCGGGGCGCACCGGACGGCGGCCGAGATCCAGAGCCCAAGGAGGCGCGCGTCGTCCGCGATGGTCCGCGAGACGGCCTTGTCTGAGAAGCCGGTTCTGTGGAGCCCGGCGAAGAGGAAATCCCCCGACCGATCTCCCGTAAAGAAGCGTCCCGTTCTGTTCGCCCCGTGCGCCGCCGGCGCGAGCCCGAAGACCACGACCCGCGCCCCCGGGTCTCCGAACCCCGGCACCGGACGCCCCCAGTACTCCTCGTCCCTGTAGGCCGCCCGCCTCTCCCGCGCCACCCTCTCCCGCCACTCGACCAGCCGCGGGCACCGCCGGCACGAAACCACCTCCCGCTCCAGCGCGGCGAGTCCTTCGCTTCGGATCGTGCCCCCGATCTCTACGCGCCGAAGCGGTTGAGCTTCAGGGCGTGGCCCATGAGGTAACCCATGATCTCCTCGGCCGGGAAGACGCCGAGGGATCCTCCCGCGCAAGGCCGCTCGCCGAACTTTTCGGCCGTCGGCAGGGTGTAGGGCGAGTTGACGAGCACGGGAACCCCGTGCCAGGAGTGGCTCTTCATCTTCGCCGGGGTGGCGTGGTCGCCGGTAATAGCAACGGCGCTGGGATCGAGGTCGAGCAAGCCCGGTATCTGGGCGTCCACCTCTTCTAAGACCGAGGCCTTGCGGTCGAAGTCCCCGTCCTCGCCGGCCGCGTCGGTCGGCTTGACGTGGAGAAAGAAGAAGTCGTGGGCCTCCCAGTTCTCCTTTAGCGTCTCGAACTCGCCGGCGATGCCCTCGCCCTCTTGCAGAAGCTCCATCCCGGCGAGGCGGGCGAGGCCCTTGTACATCGGGTAGCTGGCTATGGCGGCGGCGTCGAGCTTGTAGGCGTCCTCGAAGGAGGGGAGGGCCGGGTGCATCCCGAAGCCGCGCAGGAGGACGGTGTTCGCCGGGTGCTGGTCGGCCAGGATCTCGTTTGCCCTCCGGACGAAGGCGTTGGCGAGCTCCGCGCTCTCTCTGGCCTTGGGGGAGTCGTCCTGCGGTTTGACGGGGAGCGGTTCGAGCCCGACCCTCTGGGGGTCGGTGTCCGAGAGTTCTCCGGAGAACCCCTCCCCCCGGAAGACGACGACGGCACGGTACTCCTTCTCGTGGGTGATGAACACTTCGGCGCCGTCGAGCTTCAGATTTTCGTTCAGGAGTGCTACTAGCTCCTCGCCCTTCTCGGAGGGGATGCGGCCGGCGCGGCGGTCGGAGATCCTGCCCGAGTCGTCGAGCGTGGCGAAGTTTATTCTGGCGGCGAGGTCGCTGCTCTGGAGCTCGAAGCCGACGCCGAGCGCCGAGAGGACGCCGCGGCCTACCTGGAAGTGCAGGGGGTCGTAGCCGAAGAGGCCGAGGTGTCCCGGGCCGCTGCCGGGGCTCACGCCGGCGGCGACCGGGCGGGAGAGGCCGAGGTCCGAGCGGGCGGCAAGGGCGTCCAGGTTCGGCGTTTTGGCCGCCTCGAGCTCCGTCTGGCCGCCCGGCTCCATCGGGAGGCCGCCGAGGCCGTCGATGACCAGGAGCACGATCTTGGTTTCCGTCTTCACCGAAAGCTCGCGCATGAGGTTGAGGTCCAAAGCGGGGCGTCCTTTCCGTCTCATTCCGGAGCCAAAAGTCTAACAAAGCGCATGGGTATAATCTCCGCGTTGACAAGCTCGGGAGGGGCGTGGATGAAGATACAGACGGTGGACCTGAACTTCCTGGGGAGAGAGCAAGTCATAGCCGCTTTCCTCCTGGTGGGCGACGACTCGGCGGCCCTCGTCGAGACGGGCCCCACGTCGTGCCTGGAGCACCTCGAGAACGGCCTGAAGGCTGGCGGGGTCTCCCCTGAAGACGTGCGGGAGGTCCTCCTGACGCACATCCACCTCGACCACGCCGGGGCCTCCGGGCACCTCGCCGGGATCCTGCCGAACGCGACCTTCTACGTCCACGAGCTCGGCTACCCGCACCTCGCTGACCCGTCGAAGCTCGTCAGGAGCGCGACCCGCATCTACGGCGACCGGATGGAGGAGTTGTGGGGGGACGCCCGTCCCGTACCCGAAGACCGAATCGTCGTGCTCGGCGACGGGGAGGAGGTCGAGGCCGCGGGGGGGCGCCTCGTCGCCCACGACACGCCGGGGCACGCCTACCACCACCTGGCCTACCTGGAGCCGGACTCGGGGGCGCTCTTCGCGGGGGACGTGGCCGGGATACGGTTGCCGGGGCAGTCCTACGTCCGGCCGCCGACCCCGCCGCCGGAGATCGACGTCGAGGCCTGGATGCGGAGCATAGAGAAGATCCGGACCCTCGGGCCGCGCACCCTCCTCCCGACCCACTTCGGAAGCTACGACGACGTGGGCCGCCACCTCTCGGAGCTCGAACAACGCCTCCAGGACTGGTTGCTCTTCGTCGAAGAGCAGGTGGACGAGGGCGCCTCGCAGGAGGAGATCTCCGAGGAGCTAAGGACCAGGGGCGACACCGAGATGCTCGCCGCGGGCGCCGAGCCCGAAGAGTCCGAGCACTATGACCTCGCCGGCAACTACGAGATGCTGACCGCCGGCATCTTGAGGTACGTGGAGAAGCGCCGCAAGGAGGGTTAGATGGTATGCCGCCCGACGGCTACTTTCGGCTTTTGGCGGGGGTCGAAGCGCATCTTCGGGTAGGAGAGCCACGCGATCCGGGGTGTGTTGCGGCGGACTTCGGGGTATCATGCGGTCGTAACAATCTGGACGGGGGCGCAGGTCTGCCTGCGGGCACGGCACTCTACAGGCATGGGTGGTCATGAACGGCGAACACGAGAGCCCGCGACCCGAATCAGGGATAGGCCGCAGCCTGCAAGAGGCCCGCGAGGAGAGGGGCCTCACCCTCAGGCAGGTCGAGGAGGGAACCAAGGTCCGGGCCAGATACCTCCAGGACCTCGAACGGGAGAACTTCGGCGTGCTGCCCGCCGTCTACGTCCTCGGCTCCCTCAAGACCTACGCCGACCACCTCGGCCTGGACGGGGAAGCCCTCTCCGCGGACCTCAAGCGCCGCCTGGAGCCGGACGAGCCAGAAGATCTCCCCGAGAAGTCGGCGGAGGCCGGAAGTGATCGGAACACGGAGGACGAGTACGAGGCCGCCCCCCTGCTGACCGTCGGCTTCGACCACCTGTTCATCGGCATGGGGCTCGTCCTGATCTGTAGCCTCGCCGTAATGACCCTCGTCTTCGCCCTAGCCACGAACGACGGCCCAGCCGTCTCCCAGATACGCGAGCCGGCCATCCCCGAATCGCCCTCCGAGATAACCCTGGCCGGAAACTTCCTCGAAAGACCCGAGCGCCAACCCCGAAGCCAGGCGACTCTACCAGAACCACAAAGCAAGGAGAGCGACGGGCGTAACGAGGAAGAGAAAGATGGCCGTACCGAGAACGAGGCCGACCTACCGAAGGACGATGATAAAGACCGGCCCGAACAACAGCCAGAAGACGCGTCGTCACAGGATTCCCTCTTCGGCGACGTGAAGTTCGTCCCCGCGCCTTCGTTTCCCCCCCCGGTTACCGTGACGGCCTCCCCCGCCGCAAGCGCGAGCCCACTGCCCACGACCCCGACGTCTTCGGCATCGGCGAGCCCGGCGCCGTTGAGTTCAGCATCGTCGAGCGCACCAGCGAGTCCCGCACCGGCGA
>JACDFX010000389.1 GCA_013815575.1 Rubrobacter sp. | reverse complement strand
GCCCAGGATACCGCGCGCCTCCCCCACCTCCGAAGGCTCGACACCCCAGCGGTTCATGCCCGTATTGACCTTGAGGTGCGCTTTCAGGCCGGGCACGGAGGCGATGCGTCTGGCGCTCTCGACGGAGTGGGCCGTTACGGCGAGGCGGTGTTGGCGGGCGAGCAGGAGCTTTTGCGGGAGAAGGTCGGTGAAGACCAGGATGGGGGCCGTTATCCCGGCGTGGCGCAACTCCGCGCCCTCTTCAGCCGTGACGACGGCTAAAGAGTCGGCGCCCGCTTCGATGGCGGCGCGGGAGATGGGGATCGAGCCGTGCCCGTAGGCGTCCGCCTTTACGACGGCCATGAGAAGGGCGTCCTTCGCGCGGCCTTTCAGGGTGCGGACGTTGTGGCGGACGGCGCCGAGGTCTATCTCCGCGCGGGTGCGGCCCTGGGTGGCTGGCGGGACGGTCTCCAAGGGGGTTTTGCGCTACCGGCGGGGGTTCAGGACGTGGAGGGTCAGGATGTCCATGCGGGTGACGACGCCGCGGAGGGTATCGTTCTCGGTAATGGGTAGGATCTTGACCCTGTTCTCGGCCATGATGGTGGCGGCCTCGGCGAGGGTGGCGTTCGGGGAGATCGTGCGCACGTCTCTGGTCATCACCTGGTCGACCGTCACGCCGGCGCTCTTCATCGCCTCTCGACGATACTCGTCCCAGTTGCCGAGCGGGATCACGCCTCCCAGGATGTCCAGAAAACCGGGGGACTTGATGTCCGCGTCGCGGAAGATCAAGTCGCCCTCGGTCACGATGCCGACGAGCCTGTCGTCCTCTACGACGGGCGTGCCGGAGATGCCGGACTCGGCGAAGACCTTGATGGCGCCCTCCACCGTCTCGCCCGGCGCGAGCGTGGGCCATTCCTCGTGCGCGATGTCCGAGACCTTTAGCTCCCGTATGTCCTGCTGTTCCATCCCAATCCCCCCGTTCACTCCTGAACCGACCCTGCGCCACTATTCTAGACGGATTAGAGCCCCTCCGGCCCCCACTCCCTCCGCACGGGCTCGATGGCGGTCGCCTCCCGTCTGTCGAGGTCGAACTCGACGAGGGCGGCGTTCAGGACCACGGGCCCACGAGTCTCGACCTGGATGCCGCGCCGCCTCCCCCGGCCGTTCTCCACGAACAGGCCGAGAAAGTCATCCCGGTCAAACCCGATGACGCTCTTCGCGCAGCCGGTCATGCCGACGTCGGAGGCGTAGGCGGTGCCGCCGGGCAGGACCTGCGCGTCGGACGTCGGGACGTGGGTGTGCGTCCCGAGAACGGCCTGCGCCCTGCCAGCCAGGTGATACCCCAGCGCCTGCTTCTCCCCCGTCGCCTCCGCGTGCGAATCGACCAGGACCAGGTCGGTTCGATCCTCCAGATCCGCCAGGGCCCCGTCCGCCGCCTCGAAGGCGGACGTCTTCGTCCTGTCTATGAAGACCTTCCCGAGCACGTTGACGACGCCGACCCTGACGCCGCCGACCTCAAAAACACCACACCCCCGGCCCGGATGCTGACGGTCGAAGTTGGCCGGCCTTATTACCCTCTCCCCGTCCTCGAGTAACCCCTCGTGCCCGTTTGCGTCGAAGGCGTGGTTGCCAAGGGTGAGGAAGTCCGCGACCTCCAGCAAGGCGGCCCCGCTCTCCGCGGAGATTCCACGTCCTGTAGGAGCGGAGTTCTCCGCGTTGGCGACGACGGCGTCCAGCGCCAATTCCTCCCGCAACTTGGGGATGAGGGCCAGGGCCGCCGCGCACCCGGACGGACCCACCACGTCCCCGACGAAGAGCAGCCGGAAGGTCAGAGTAGCTCACCCATCGCCCGTGGCAGGTGGCCGAGGAGGTCCGTGGCGAGCATGCTCTCGGGGGGCCAGCCGGTCTCCTCCAGCCAGAGTTCCGCCGCCCGTCCGTGGACCCAGGCGCCGACCCTGGCCGCCTCGTAGGGCGGGGCGCCGCGCGAGAGCAGCGCCCCGATCACACCGGAGAGGACATCCCCCGTCCCCGCCGTCGCGAGCGCGACGCCCCCCGTCGAGTTGACCGCGACCCTCTCCCCACTCACGACGAGCGTGTCCGAGCCCTTGAGCAGGACGCAGCAGCCATTGTCGTCGGCGGCTTTCCGGGCGGAGGCGAGCCTGCGGGCGGAGACCTCCTTCGCCCCCGAGCCGAGCAGCCGCCCGAGTTCGCCGGCGTGGGGCGTTATGACGGTCGGGGCCTCCCGCCGGGCGAGCGCATCCGTGCCGGCGAGGGCCGTAACCGCGTCGGCGTCGAGCAAGACGGGCACGCTCGTACCAGCGAGAACGGCCTCGACCAGACGCCGCCCCTCCTCGCCGGTGCCGATGCCGGGCCCGATGACGAGGGCCGTGGCCTTTTCGGAGCGGCCCAGGATCTCCTCGGCGGCTTCGGCGCTCATGCCGCCGGACTCGCCCTCCCGTACGCCGTAGACGATGGTCTCGGTAAGCGCGACGTCCACGGCGGGGGCCGCGCCGGCGGAGGTGGCGAGAAAGGTTATGCCGCAGCCGGCCCGCTCGGCGCCGCGCACGCTCATCACGGCCGCCCCGGTCATCGCCCGGGAGCCCGCGACGACCATCAGGGCGCCCGCGGAGTACTTGTGGGCCGGGTCTTCCGTGCGCGGGACGAGGCCGCGGATGGTCTCCCGGCTCGTCCACGACAGCGACGGTTCCGTGTCGGCCTCGGGCGGGATGCCGATATCCACCACGGCGACCTCGCCGGCGTGCTCCCGGCCGGGGGAGATCACGCACCCCACCTTTGCCGCGTGGGCGCAAACCGTTAGATCCGCCCGCACCGCCTCCCCCGCGACCTCGCCCGTCGAGCCGTCCACGCCGGAGGGGACATCTACCGCGACGGTCGTCACCGCGGCGTGGTTGAGCTGACGGATCAGGGCCGCCTCCCTCTCCCGCACCGCCCCGGAGAAGCCCGTCCCGAGCAGCGCGTCCACAACGAGGCTGGCCCCGTCGAGCAACTCGTCCAGCATCCCCGGCCCGTGGACGCCCACCCCGAGGTTCCGGAGAACCTCAAGGTTGGT
>JACDFX010000388.1 GCA_013815575.1 Rubrobacter sp. | reverse complement strand
CGGCCAGCTTGAAGGGGTGGATGAACTCGTCCCCCACCGCCTCGGCGAGCACCGGGTGGTGCAGGACGACCTTCGGGAGGCCGGGGATGATCCCGGCCAGCAGGTCCTCCACCTTCGGGTTGGTCGCCCCGGTCACGGAGACGCTGCACCCGTCGCAACTCATCCCCGCCATCCAGAAAGCGTGGACCACCTTGACCGGCCCCTCCGGTACCCGCCGCCGCTCCTCCTCCGGCGCCTGGACCCGCTCCGGAGGTGCCTCTACGCCCGTCGGCGCGTGAATGGTCATCCTCGCTCTCCTCTCCCGTTGCTCCCCGACTTGCCTTCCACAAGGTCCGCGATCCCTTGAACGGCGACGACCGCCGGGGACGTGGGCTCGTAGTCCATCAGCGCCCGGCCTTCCCGGTCGGCATCCTGTATCGCCTCGTCCCAGGGGACGACCGCGGCAAGTTCGACCCCGTGCTCCGCGCAGTAGGAGCGGATGATTTCCTCGTCCCTCGCGCTCCGAACCTTGTTGGCGACCGCCCAGATATGCTCGATGCCGAGCTCTTGGGCCAGCGGCGCCATCCTCCCGACCGTTTCGAGGGATCGGAAATAGGGCTCCGTGACCATTAGTATCGCGTCGACGTGCCGGATGGTGGCCCGGCTCATGTGCTCGATGGACGCCTCCATGTCGGTTATGGTCATGGTCTCGCCGTTGGTCCCCGTCGCCAGCTCACCGAGCAGGCCGCGCACTCTGGCGTGCGCCGCGCACAGTCACCCGGCTCCGGCGTGGTCCACCCCCGTCATCACCATCAGGTCCACCCCGTCGGGGGCGGGCATCGCGTACTCGGCCGTCACCTCCTCGATGGGACGGGCCATGACCAGCCTGCGGGACTCCCCCTCTTCTTTCATCTCCATGACGTCCTTGGGGACCCGGACCATCTTCTCCAGACGATCCCGGCTCATCCCCAGTGCCACCCCGAGGTTCGGGTTCGGGTCCCCGTCCACGGCCATCACCGGGTGTCCCCGCCGCGCCAGAAGCCGCGAAAGCGTCGCCGATATGGTCGTCTTGCCCGAACCACCCTTGCCCGCAACCGCTACCTTCATGGTCCAATCCCTTCACTCGATTCCTAGATGACCTCGCCGAAAACGGGCTGGCAACAGCCGCACCGGCACCCCCCACCGTCCTTTTCCTTCCTTACGAACCTGTCGTTTTCCCGGATGACCCGAAGGTCCGGCGGGGTCACCCCTTCAGTGGCCGCCGTCACGCACCCACAGAACTCGGCAGCCCCCCGCTCTCCGCAACGGCATGCACCCCGCTCCTCGGCGTCCGCCGCCCGCTCACGGTATTTGAGCAGGCTCTCCCGGAAGGCGCGCAACTCCTCCATCTTGCGCTCGGTCTCCTCCAGGCTACGCTCTAGTTGATCGTCCAGGCGTTGGAAAACCCCGTTTGGGATGCCATCCTCGGCGGCCTCGACGAGGTTCCGGATCTGTTCTAGCGAGAGCCCCATCAGCTTGGCCCTTCGGACGAATCCGATCTGCTCCAACTCGCGCCACCCGTAAAGCCTGTATCCCGAAGACGTGCGGGCCGCGGGTGAGATCAGACCTATATCCTCGTAATAGCGAAGCGTCTTGGCTGGTACGCCCGCCAGCCGCGCCGCCTCACCTATCTTTAGAGTCGTCCCTTGCATGGATCAACACCTTTCCGCTACCCGGGGCGCATTATAAACCTTCCAGTCAGAGGAAGGTAAAGGGGCAAGTCGATCGATTTTCTGACGCAAGATGTCTTACACTCGCAATGAAGTTCTATTTGGGGGGATGTTGTAGCCATGCGGTCAGGCGACAGGGTCGGGTTTTCGAGGCTTGCGGCGCTGCTGGTGTGGGTTGGGTTGCTGTTCGGATATCAGTGGTACGCCTGGCGGCAGGATGTAGGCGTGCTCGAGACTGTGCAGCATCTCATCGACGCTATGTCCTCCGGCCTGGCCGGGCCCTTGATCTACATTGTTTTCTATGCGCTGCGCCCGCTGATCCTGTTTCCAGCCAGCCTGCTCACCGTGGCTGCCGGCTTCGTGTTCGGTCCCGTGCTCGGCCTCTTCTTCACGGTCCTGGGCAGCAACATCTCGGCGAGCGTGGCCTACCTGGCGGGCCGCTACTTCGGACGGGGCTTCCAGGACTCGAATCGAACCAGCAACTCTCTGCGAGGCTATGCGGAGCGGCTTCAAAAAAATAGCTTCGAGTCCGTGCTGATCCTGCGCCTGATCTTCGTCCCGTTCGACGCGGTGAACTACGCGGCAGGCCTCCTGCACGTTCGTTACAGGCCTTTCGTACTGGCGACGGTTCTCGGCTCCCTACCCGGCACCACGTCCTTCGTGCTGTTCGGCGCCTCGATACAAGGCAGCTTCACCAACGGGACGCCGGATCTCAACCTCTGGATTCTCCTGGCTTCGGCCCTGATCGCCGCCGGAAGCCTCTCTCTGTCGCATCACCTCAAACGGCTTGATAGAGCCCCCCGGTCCGCGCTCCGAGACCGCGCTTGACCCTTTACATGCCTCCCGACCGTGCACAGTTCTTCAGGTACACCGATTCTCTCTACAAAGGACCTTTACTAGCAAAGTGTGCAACCTTTCATTAGACTGGAATCTGCAAAAACACCATTGGAAGGGAGGTGATTCGGCTCTCCGGATAGGGCGCAGCTTTTAGTGCTTCCCGGAATGCCGACGAATTATGCGAGGTATAACTATTTGGCTCTGGGTGGCGCTGGCGGGTGCCGTACTCCAGATCGTAGCCTTGTTCGGCCCGGACTTCTACTTCGCCGAGGGCGAGCGGAAGGACGCCTGGTTCGGCATCCCGCACGCCTCCGACCTTATCCTCCTCTCCGCGATCGTAGCGGTAGGGATGTTCATCTTGATGGCCCTCGGCCGTAACCCTCTCAGGGGTCGGGGAATGGGGCTGGTCGTGGGGGTGGTAGGGTTGCTCGCCACCCTGCAGCTCGTCTATCGGATGCTCGTGCCGCCTTTCGGGGGCGCCATTCCGTCAGACGCGGGGATTATTGGGGGCGGCTGCCTGTACTACTG
>JACDFX010000387.1 GCA_013815575.1 Rubrobacter sp. | reverse complement strand
GTGGGGCGTCGTGAGGCTCGACGGAAACGCTTAGCTGCGGTTCTTGCTGGCGGCTTTCGGTGTCTGTTTTCTGGTCTTGTACGGTTGGTACTTCTTGCTTTTTGGCGTCTATAGCGTCTTCTTATATCTGATCGCAGCCGGTGATTTACTCTAACTGGCGGGGGGGGATTATTGACGGGCTGTGCCCTGATGCTGTGCGCGGCCGGGAGTCGATCCCGAGAAGGCCATGCGTAGGCGTCGGTTCTGCTAACGGGGTCTCTGGGGGTGGTACGGGGAGAGCGGAGGAGGAGGGATTCGAACCCTCGATACCCCGTTAGAGAGGTATAACACCTTAGCAGGGTGCCGCCTTCAACCACTCGGCCACTCCTCCGAACGGCGCAAGTATACCAAAGACGTTCCGCGCGTTCGATAGGTAGATAGGCGGCGGCTATTTCTCGGCGTCCTGAATCTCCTCGATGGTTGCTTCGTCGAGGATGTCCGGCTTCTCGTTGGCGGGTTGGGCGTCCAGGATCTGCTGGCCTGAGAGCTCTTCTTTCATCCTCACGAGGGTGGCGTTCAGGGTCGCGCCGAAGAGGATGGTGAGGGAGGAGATGTAGAGGTAGAGCAGCAGGACGATGACCGTGCCTATGGAGCCGTAGGTCGCGTTGTAGGAGTTGAAGTCGCTGCCCAGGTAGAGGTTGAAGGCGACGCTGGCGAGCACCCAGAGGGCGACGCCGACGAAGCCGCCGGGCGTGATCCAGCGAAACGGCTGCCCCGCGTCCGGGGCGAAGTAGAAGAGCAGGGCGACCGTCACGACCATGAACAGCAGCGCCGCCGGCCACCGCGCGATGTTCCAGACGAGCTCGAACTCGTCGTCCAGGGTGAACACCTCGGCTATCGTCTCGCCGATGGAGGGGCCGGCGACGAGGAGCAGCGCCCCGACGAAGACCAGCACCGAGAGCCCGAGCGTCATCAGGATGGCGATGCCCTTGACCTTCCAGAAGGGCCTGGTCTCCTGCACGTCGTAGGCGCGGTTGAGGGCGTTTATGAGGGAGGAGAAGGCGCCTGAAGCCGCCCAGATCGCCCCGAGGATGCCGACCGAGAGCAGGCCCGGCGCCGTGTCCTCGTTGCGAAGCGTCCGCTCGGTGTAGGTCTGGATGAGGTCGAAAACCTGGGCCGGCATGACGCGCCCGAGGTAGTTGAAGAGCTCGTTTACGAACTGGGGGCTAGAGCTCGAGAAGGCGTCCACGACCGCTACCAGAAATAGGATAAAGGGGAAGAGCGCCAGGATCAGGTAGTAGGCCAGTTGCGCCGCGAGCCCCAGGGCGTCGTCGCGCACAAACTCCTGAACGGTCGCCTTTAGCGTCCCGTAGCGCAGCAGGTCGCGCAGGTCGCCGAAAAAGTTCTTGAGCGGGCCCCGCGCGGGCCGCGTCGCGACCGCCCGAAGCTCCGCCTGCGGCACGTCTGGTTCCACGGGACCATACCTCCCTTCCGTTAAACGCTTATTCTAGCGCCTTCGCGAAGTGGCCGGCACCACGAAAGGCGCACCGGGCCCGCAGGTTAATCCGCCGGGGTGGCCCTGTCGTATAAACCTCTGGATGGAAAGAAGAGAGCAGACCAAAGTCGGCGGTTACGCGCCCCGTCCCCGGTGTCCCAGACGGGAACGGGCTATCATCCCCTGTGTGGAGGGCGGGTGGTGCGGTCCCGCCGGCGAACGGAAGGTTCCGGATGGCCGAGGTGGAGGACGAGATCCTGGTGCGTCGGGTGGCCGCGGGGGACGGGCGGGCGCTCGGCACCCTCTACGACCGTTACGCGGGGCTGGTCTACGGGGCCGGGACCCGCTACCTCGGGGACCGGGGGCTCGCCGAAGACCTGGTGCAGGACGTGTTCGCGTCCGTCTGGAGAAACGCGGGGGGCTTCGATCCTTCGCGGGCCGGCTTCGGGACTTGGGTGTACCGCATAACCCGCAACCGGGCGACGGACCTGATCCGGCGCCGCAAAGCCCGTGTCCGGACGGTCGACGGGGGCTCCCTGCCGGAGCCGGGGGAGCCGGACCCGGCAGGCGATCTCGCGCGCGGCTTCGACGTCGCCGCAGCACTCTCGCGGCTCACCCCGGCCCACCGGGAGTTGCTCGTCCTCGCGTACTTCGACGGCCTCTCGCAGAGGGAGATCTCCACCCGCACAGACACGCCGCTGGGTACGGTCAAGAGCCGCACCACCGCCGCCATGCGGGCCCTCCGCGACATCCTGTCCGACCCGGACGGAAGCCCCACCGATGAGTGAGCACCCGGAGACGCGTGACCTCCTGGGACCGTTCGTCATGGACGACCTGGACCCCGCCGAGGAGCGGACGGTCAGGGAACACCTGGAGGGCTGCGCCCCCTGCAGGGAGGAGGCGGAGTCCCTTCGCCTCGCCCACGAGCGCCTGACCGAGTTCGCGGCCGTGGTGAAGACACCCCCGCCGCACCTCAAAGACCGGGCCCTGGGTGGGATGCCCCGCCCGGCCGCGCGGAGGTCCGTGAGGTCCGTACCACCATCCTGGCTGGTCGCTGCCGCCGCCGCGCTTCTCGTGGCGCTCGGCGTGGCCTACGGCACGTCCCTACTCGGGGGCGGGGAGGTGGCCGCGGCCACCCTGGAGCCGACGGGCCGGGCGCCTGAGGCGGGTGGGGAGCTAAGCGTCGAGAGCCCGACGGCCAACTCGCAGGCCAGGCTCGAGGTCTGGAACCTGCCACGGCTGGAAGAGGGCGAGTACTACGAGCTGTGGTTCGGCAAGGGCGAAGGGCGGATCAGCGCCGGCACGTTCACGGTGGATGAGAGGGGCAACGTCACGAGCTACATGCACATCACCCAGGAGACCGTCGGAGACTATCAGCGGGTCGGTATTACCCTGGAGAAGTTCCCCGCGGAACCGCGCATGGACTCCGCCAGGGTCGTACTCGGCGGCGAGCTTCGCGAATCCTAGAAGAGCTCCGGGCGGAGAGGCTCCATCGCCGGGTAGACTGGCACGCAAGGGTACTGCAGAGCGGCGGGGAGGTCTAAGAGTGGCAAGGCCGGTAATCTTCAGCACGTCTACCTG
>JACDFX010000386.1 GCA_013815575.1 Rubrobacter sp. | reverse complement strand
GGGGATGGAGGGATATCGTTCGCTCTGCCGGCTCGTGACGGCCTACAGGTGCTCGTCGGAGGACCGGCGGCGCCCGTCGTGCCCGCTCGGGGCCGTTTTAGACCACGCTTCGGGGCTCGTCTGCCTCACCGGGGCGATCCCCTTCGGGCTAGTTCCCCGCCTCGTCCTCTCCGAACGGGGCGACCGGGCCGGGGAGATCGTGGGCCTCCTGCGGGAGGCGTTCGGGCGGGACGGGCTCTTCGTCGAGCTCACGGACGACAGGACCGCCGGCAGCCGGAGAAGGCTAGCGAGGGTTGCGGCGTTCGCGGGGGAGCGGGCCCTGCCGACCCTGGCGACGAACGAGGCGGCGTACCTGAAGCCGGAGGACCACCGCCTGCACGAGGTTCTCGTGTCGGCCTCGCACCTGGGCCCCCTGCCTGGACCGGAGTATCGTTCTACGGACCAGCTCTACCTGAAGCCGCCGGGGAAGATGGGCCGGCTCTTCACCGACCATCCGGAGGCATTGGCGAACGTTGCGGCGGTGGCGGAGCGGTGCGCCGGGACGGTGGAACTGTCCGGGAAGGTACACATGCCTAGCGCCAGGGTCCCGCCGGGGGCGTCGGCCGAGGGCGTCCTCAGGAGGATGACGTTCGCGGGGGCGAGAAAGCGTTACGGGAGGGAGGACGGGGGACCGACACCCGGAGAGGTGGCCGCGCGGCTGAAGCGGGAGCTCGGGTGCATAAACTTTCTCGGGTTCGCGCCGTACTTCCTGGTGGCTTGCGAGGCGCGGGAGATCGCGCAAGAGAGGGGCATCCCGGTGACGGGGCGGGGGAGTGCTGCGAACAGCCTGGTCTCGTACTGCCTGGGGTTGACGCAGCCCGAGCCGTTCGGCAACCGGCTGCTCTTCGAGCGGTTCATGCACGAGGGTCGCAAGGACCCGCCGGACATCGACCTGGACTTCTGTTCGCTCCGGCGGGACGAGGTCAGGTTCGAGGTGATCCGTCGCAGCGAGCAGAACGGCGCGGCGGAGGCTGCCACGGTCCAGACCATGTCCCTGCGCGGGGCGGTGAGGGTGGCGGCCAGGGCATTAGGACACCCGCCGCGCGAGATAGACGTCCTCAGCAGGCACGTCCCGACCCGTTTCTCGGATCGCAACCGGGTCTACATGGGGCTCTCGGGGTGGGAGGAGGCGCTCGCGGAGCCGGCGATGCGAGGGCATCCCCTGCAGGATACGAAGAAGTACCGGCTTCTCCTGGAGATCTCGGCGGGTTTGCTCGGGCGTATCCGGGAAGCGGGGACGCACAGCGGGGGTATGGTCTTCGGTACGGCGGAGCATCATCTTTCCGAGCTCGTGCCGCTGGAGCCGTCGGGGACGGAGGGATTGCTGCGCTGCCAGTACGACAAGGATGATCTGGAGCGGGTCGGCATCCCGAAGCTTGACCTTCTGGGTTTGAGGATGCACACGGCGCTGCGCAGGGCCGGGGAGCTCGCTTCGAAGAGGACCGGCAAGAAGGTGGACCCTTACGACCTGCCGGCGGAGGATGGGGAGACCTACGGCCTGATCCGAACCGGAGACAACACCGGTATGTTCCAGCTGGAGTCGCCGGGCCAGATGAACCTGAGCCGGCGGCTGAAACCGAGGCGCTTCACGGACCTGGTGGCCCAGATCTCGCTCTTCAGGCCAGGCCCGGTGAGGGGGGACCTCATCACCCCTTTCGTCAGGAGAAAGAACGGCGAAGAACCTCTCTCAGCCGTCCTGCCCCAACTCGAAGAGGCCCTGCGCCTCACCTACGGCGTCCTCGTCTACCAGGAGCAGGTCCTCGCCGTGGCGAACGCCGTCGCCGGCTTCACCCTGGCCGAAGGGGACCTCCTGCGGCGGGCGATGACCAAGAGTCGGGGACCGGGCGCGATGCGGGACCTGCGCCGCGAGTTCCTCCGAAGGGCACGGGCGAACGGAATATCTGCAGAGAAAGCCGGAGAAGTCTTCTCCTGGATGGAGGGTTTCTCCATCTACGGGTTCTCGGCGGCCCACGCCGCCTCCTTCGCCGAGCTCTCCTACGCCAGCGCGTACATGAGGCGCCACTACCCGGCCGAGTTCTTCGCCGCCCTCCTGGACTCCCAGCCGATGGGCTTCTACAGCCCCAGGCTGCTCCTGAACGAGGCGAGAAGGATCGGGCTCCGCGTTCTCCCGCCGGACGTCCACCTCTCAGGCAAGGACTTCACCGTAGAGAGAGACGGCGCCGCGCTACGCGGGGGCCTCCGCTACTGCAAGGGCCTCTCGGAGAGGGCCATCTCCTCCATAATCTCCGAACGAAGTGACAGACCCTTCGCCTCCGTCGCCGACCTTTACGGGAGAACCGCCGTCGAGAAGGACTCGCTGGAGAACCTCATCAAAGGCGGCTTTCTGGACAGGTTACCGGCAGACGGTGACCGATCCCGGCTTCTCGGCGAAGTGGCTACGTTGCCCAGGAAGAGGAGACGCGTGGAGCAACCGGAGATCCCCCTGCGGCATCCGGCGAGCTGGTGGACGTCGCGGGAGAGGCGGAGCGTAGAGCACCTGCCACTCGCCGAAACCGCCAGAGAGAAGATGGAGTGGGAGGTCCTGGGCCTCAACGTCTACCGGCACCCCCTCCTCCCCTACCGCGCGGCGCTAAAAGAGCTGGGGGTCGTTTCGAGCGAGGAGATCAGAGGCCTCCCCCACGGAACCCGCGCCCGCGCCGCGGGCCTCATAGAGTGCCTCCAGAGCCCGCCCACCAAGAGCGGCCACCGGGTGTACTTCTTGCTTATAGAGGACGAGTGGGGCCTCTTGCAGGCGACCCTCTTCCGCCCGGCCTACGAGAGGTGCGGTGACTTGCTCCACCACGAGGGCGCCTTCCTCCTGGAGGGCCGGGTAGAGCAGACCTCCGCCAGGGGCTTCGCCTTCCTCGTCGACTACGCGCGGAGCCTGCAAGAAGCCCTCGCAGGGGCCACGGTGCCGACGCCACGGGTCAGGCCTTCGCCGGGGGCTTTCCTGAGGGCTGGGAGGCGCAGCAGGAAGGCCAGCTAGCCTACCTGGTGCGCAAGCACGTTCTTGGCCTGGCCGACCT
>JACDFX010000385.1 GCA_013815575.1 Rubrobacter sp. | reverse complement strand
GTCCGAGGTCGCGCCTTCGGCGTTGGGACTGCCGATCAGGCCCAGGATCTTACCCCCCAAATCGTAGGTGTCCCAGGCGTAGGCCACGGAGAGGAGGCCGAGCAGGGCCAGTGAGGCGAGCAGCACGAGCCCGGCCCGTCTGTGGCGAAGGAGCAGGTACGGCACGAAGAGCAGGCCGACCACCGCGAGGAGCAGGGCCAGGTACAGGCCGGAGACCTGATGGTAGAAGACGACAGCGGAGCCGACGAAGACGAGGAGCAGTCCGTCGCGCGCGTTGGGCGAGGAGTAGATCTTTACCAGGGCGGCGACGGCGAGGACCATCAGGAACTGGGAGGCGATCTGGTTCGGGTACATGGCGTCGTTGAAAAAGTAGTAGGTCCCGCCCGCGAGCACCGAGAAAAACGCCGCCACCACCCCGTAGATCCGACCCCAGAGCCCGGCCCCGAGCACGTACAGGGCCAGGGCCGGAAGCACCATCAGGGCGGGGCCGAGGACCGGGAAGATCTCCAACGGTTCCAAACCCGTCAGGCGCGAGACGCAGGCGGTGAAAACGTGGAACCCGGGAGGGTAGATCAGGTACGAGCCCGTGTCCCCCCGCGTCAGCATCATGTCCGTCATGATGGCGTGCGAGTAATGGTCGAGGCCCCTGACGAAGGGCCAGTCGTGCCGAACCGGCCCGACGTAACCCCGCGCCAGCGCGAGCAACAGCACCGCCGGCAGCAGGAATCGCACTCCGGGAAACTCTCCGGAGGGCCCCGCGGGTTCCGGGTCGCCGGCTTCCTGGTCATCCCCGTGGTTCCGGCGGGAGAAGGCGAAGTGGACCGCCCCGGCGCCGACCAGGAGCAGCGCGACGGGCAGCACGAACCGCTGCGCCTCCCCGGCCGCCTGGCAGGTGCCCGTAGGCCAACCCTCGCACGCCCCGGCGAGCCAGAACCCTTGCGGATCCAGGAGTACGGAAACCGCGACGAGCGCAAACGCGACGGCGACCAACCCGAGGGCCGGTACGGGCATTCCCGCCGGCGGGGCGAGAAGGGGTTCGTCGTCGCCCTTCGCAGGGCCGAAGCGGGCCAAGGCGACCGCGCCGAGGCCGAGCACGACCAGTGGAGCGGCGACGGCTATGGGCAGCGTGACGCCGCCTCCCAGGAGCCTGGCGAGCGCGAGGGCGAAGACCGGAACCAGGCTGAGCGAGAGGGCCGCCGACCAGGCGAACCGCTCCGTCCACCCGGCGTTTGGGGAGAGGCATCGCGCCCAGAAGTAGCCAGGGATGACGCCGACGAGTACCGCCACCGGGAGGGCCAGGATCAGATCAGAGAGCAAGCCCGGTCCCCGTGTCCCTCAGCCGCCGCACCGCGACAGCTTAACAGGACGCGCCGGTACACCGAAACCCTGCCCCAGCACGTTGATGCCGCCGCCCATCCCGTTTACCATCCTAACGTTCGAGCCCCGTCGTCGGGGACCACCCGAAAGAGATGGAGCACAGGAGAGTTGCAGCCCCGAACATTAGAGAGCCGCGGCAACCGCCCGTCCTGCGCCCCCGCTAAGTATCCGGCTTTCGGGATGCGTTCGTAGGTGACGGGGGCTTTCGGATTCCTGCGCAAGAGTTGGGTGCTGCTGGCTCTCGGGGCGATTATGCTCCTCGGCGGGGCGCTGCGGTTCTACGGGCTCGCCATCCAGTCGCTTTGGAGCGACGAGCTCGCGAGCTGGTACTTCAGCCGGGCGGACGGGGTGGGGCAGGTCGTCTCGAACGTGCGGGAGGACATACACCCGCCCGGGTACTTCGTGATCCTGCACTTCGCCCAGAGGGTCTTCGGGGACTCCGAGTGGGCCTTGAGGCTTCCTTCTGCCGTCGCCGGGTGGCTCTGCATACCGGCCATCTACCTGCTGGGGCGCAGGATCTATTCGGAGCGCGAGGGCCTCATCGCCGCCCTGCTCGTTGCGGTCTCCTGGGCCGGCATCTACTTCAGCCAGGAGACCCGCTCTTACTCGATCCTGATCCTGCTCTCCATTGTCACCGCCTACCTCTGGTGGGGCGTAATTCGAGGCCTCCGCGAGAGACGCAGGCTCCCCGCGGCCGAAACAACCGCCTACATAGTGGTCGCCATACTTTGTGCCTACGTCCACTACTTCGGGGCGCTCCTGATCGCCCTTCAGGGCGCGGCGCTCGCGCTGCTGGCGTACCGCGCCATTCTCAGGGTGGTCTTGATCTACGTTCCAATTTCCCTGGCCTACATTCTATGGTTGCCAGGCATGGCCTACCAGATGCGCAACAGCACGGCGCAGGGGGCCTGGATCGGGGAGGCGACCCTCGCCGTCTTCCCCAAATACGTCCTCTTTGTCTTCGGACGCTCTGAGCTTCTCGCCCTCGCCGCCTGCGCGCTTTGCGTCCCGCTCCTGCTCCGGGCCTGGAGCTTCTTCCGAAAACCCCGCGAGAAGGGGAACGGACCCTTCCCACCGGGCCTGCTGCTGCTGGCCTGGTTCGTCGGCCCGTTCGTCGTCGGATACGCGCTCTCCCAGTCCTCAGTCCAACTGCTGACGCACAAGAACCTGCTCGTCTCCCTGCCCGCCGCCTACCTCCTGGTCGCCCGCGGGATGACCGCCCTGCTTCCGGGCAAGACCATCGGGACGGTGCTCCAGTGGTCGCTGGCGCTCGGGTTTGCCGCAGTGTGCCTCTTCAACCTCTTCGCCACCGTGGGCTACTACTCCGAACCGAACAAGGAGCAGCTCCGGGCCTCAGCCGCCTTCATCAACGAGAAGGAGACCCCCGAGACCCTCCTCGTCCGCTGCGACATCGACGACCGCCTGGACTACTACCTCAACGACCGGGTGCCAGGCGTTCGCGGGGACGCGGACGCCTGCACCGCGGAGGACTTCCCCGCCCTCATGAACCGGGTAGAGGAGGGCGGCTACCGCGAGGTCTTCTACTTTATGTCCCACAAGCAACCGACCCCGGAGCTCGTCTCCAGGCTAAAGACGGAGTTCGACCTCGTTGGCTACAAGCCCTTCTACAGGACGTGGGTCGCCGTGTACCGCGTGAACGGGGAGGCGGTAGACGCCCCCCGCAACAC
>JACDFX010000053.1 GCA_013815575.1 Rubrobacter sp. | reverse complement strand
TCCTCCGGCCCCGACCCGAGCGACGTCAAGGCGTCCTTTATTCGTCCGACGCTGCTGGCGAGGCCCGTGTCCACGAGCGTCCAGCCGTCGTCGTTCTCCAGGAGCAGGACGTTGATGGCGTTCTTCAGGCCTATGGCGTCCACCCGGTAGACGCCCGGCGCTACTCTCTCTGGTCTCTCCGACACGTTACATCACCCTCTGTTCCGGCTCTTCGTCCTTGCCATACGGATACCACCAATCCTTCTTCTCGACCCGTGGGTCGATGTGGACGTGCTTTGACTCCTGGAAGGCTTCGAGGCCCTCCCTTCCGAGCTCTCTGCCGATGCCGCTGCCGCCGTAGCCGCCGAAGGGGGCGGCGTCGTTGTCCGTCAGTGGGTCGTTGATCCAGACGGTGCCGGCCCGGATGCCCCTGGCGCACTTCAGCATCTTCTCGAAATCCCGCGTGTACACGTTCGCCCCCAGCCCGAACGGCACCGAGTTCGCAAGCTCGATGGCCTCGTCCAGGGAATCGACCTCCACCACCGGCACCACAGGCCCGAAGGTCTCCTCGCTCATCACCCTCATGGATGGCTCCACGCCGGTAAGGACGGTCGGTTTGTAGAAGAAGCCTCGCTCCCCAAACCGCCCACCGCCGGTTACGAGCTTCGCGCCCCGGTCCAGCGCCTGGCCGACGTGGTCCTCGACCTTGTCCCGGCCCTTCGCGTTGATCATGGGCCCGATGTCCGTGTTCTCGTCCATAGGGTCGCCGATGTTCAGCGACTCTACGAAGCTCTTTGACGCCTCCACAAAATCGGCCGCGACCTTCTTGTCCACGTAGAAGCGTTCGGAGGAGGTGCAGACCTGTCCGGCGTTCAGGCAGGCGGCCCAGACGGCACCCTGGGCCGCAACCTCCACGTCAACGTCGTCGCAGACGATAAACGGGTCCTTGCCCCCGAGCTCCAGGTTCGCCCGCATCAGGCGCTGTGCCGCCACCACGCCGACCTTGCGGCCCGTCTCCTGGCTCCCCGTGAAGGCGACCATGTCCACGCCGGGATGCCGCACGAGAGCGTCGCCCACGTCCCCGGCACCGTAGACCGCCTGGAAGAGACCTTCCGGCAAATCCTCCATGAGCTCCATCATGCGCCGGGTGCCTAGTGGGGTCTCCTCAGAGGGTTTGAGGATGACGGCGTTGCCGGCGGCCAGCGCTGGGGCGATCTTCCAGGCTGCCAGAAGGAGCGGGTAGTTCCAGGGGACGACGCAGGCGACGGTGCCTACGGGTTCCTTTATGACCATGGCGAGCTGTTGGGGCTCAATGGGGGCTGGGAGGTAGCCCACGGAGTCGCGCGAGATCTCGCCGTAGTAGTCGAAGCAGGCCGCCGTCCACGTGACCTCGTCGCGGTTCTCTATAAACGGCTTGCCGCCCTCGCCGGTCATGATCCCGGCAAGCTCGTCCGCGTGGCCGCGCAGCTTCGCGGAGATCTCGTGAAAGACCTCGGCCCGGTCTAGCCCGGCGAACCCGCGCCACTCCTCGAATCCGCGCCTGGCGTTCTCGGCGGCGCGGTCTAGCTCCTCGCGGCCCGTCGTGGGGAGCTCCTCTATGAGGTCCTCCGTCGCTGGGTTGACCACCCTCAGCGAATCGCTCAAATCTTCTCCTATTCCTGGGCGTTCTCCTTGCGGACGAGGAGGCGGCTGCCGCCGAAGATCAAGAACAGCGTCGCCACCAGCACCACAGTCGAAAGCGCGTTGATGACCGGGGAGACACCGAACTTGATCATCGAGTAGATCTTGAGCGGCAACGTGCTCGAACCGACGCCCGAGATAAAGAACGTTATGACAAAGTCGTCGAACGAGAGCGTGAACGCGAGCAGAGCCCCCGCCATCACACCAGGCAGGATAAGCGGCA
Source organism: Rubrobacter sp. (assembly GCA_013815575.1). Taxonomy (GTDB): domain Bacteria; phylum Actinomycetota; class Rubrobacteria; order Rubrobacterales; family Rubrobacteraceae; genus Rubrobacter_D. The sequence continues at coordinate 6,321 of JACDFX010000053.1, read as the reverse complement.
GCGTTACCCGGAAGAAAGTCTGCACCGGGCTCGCCCCGAGGTCCTGCGCCGCCTCCTCGACCGAGCGGTCCATGCCGGACAGTCGTGCCCGCACGACGATCGTGACGAAGGAGATCGTGAACGCGACGTGCGCAATAACGATGGTCGTAATGCCCAGCTGGATCCCCATGGGAACGAATACGCTGACGAAAAAGACCAGCAGGCTCACCCCGACCACGATCTCGGGCATCACCGTCGCGGCGTAGATCGCCGTGTCGGCGACCGCCCTCCCCCGGAAGCTGTGGCGCGAGAGGGCGAGCGCCGTCATCGTCCCTATAACGGTCGCGATGAGCGTCGCGATGACGCCGACCGTGAGCGACGTCCTCAAGGCCTGGAGTATCGTCGGGTCGCTCAAGAGCTGCCCGTACCACTCTAAGGAGAACCCCGTCCAGACCTGCGTGCTTCGCGTAGAGTTGAAAGAGAAGAAGATGAGGACCGCTATGGGCGCGTAGAGGAACAGGTAGACCAGCACGGAGCCCAGGAGCAGGCCCCAGTCCGGCAGCCCGCCCATCGTACCCTTGCGGGAGCCTTTAGGCGTTGTCGCGGCCATTTAGACTCCTTCCAGCTTATCCGTGCCGACGCGGCGGATGTAGAACATTATGGCGCCGAGCAGCAGGACGGCGAGTAGGACCGAGAGGGCGCTGCCGAAGGCCCAGTCTCTGGACTGGAGGAACTGGTTCTGGATCAGGTTCCCCGTCATCACCGTCTGCGAGCCACCGAGCAGGTCGGGAATAACGAACTCCCCCGCCGAAGGTATAAAAACCAGGATGCTGCCCGCGATCACGCCCGGCAGGCTCAGGGGGAACGTTACCCGCAAGAAAGTCTGCCACCGGCTCGCCCCAAGATCCTTTCCGGCCTCCTTGAGCCTTACGTCGAACTTTTCGAGGGCGGCGTAGAGCGGCAGGACCATGAACGGCAGGTACGAGTAAGTCATACCCATCAGGACCGCCTCCGGGGTAAAGATGAGGTTCACGGGGCCGTCGGTTATGCCGAGGAACTGAAGGGTCTTGTTGGCGATGCCGTTGCCGCCGAGGATCACGACCCAGGCGTAGGCCCGGATCAGCAAGCTCGTCCAGAACGGGACCATGACGAGCAAGACGAGGGCGTTACGCCACCTCCTGCCCTTGAAGACTATAAAGTACGCCAGCGGATACCCGAGCAAAAAGCAGATCAGCGTCGTCAGCGCCGCAATACCTAGCGAGCGGACGATGATCTTCAGGTAGAGCGGATCGAAAACTTTGAGGTAGTTGCCGGGGTTGAAGCCTAAAGTGATGCCGCCGTAGACTTCGCTCGTCCCGAACGAGAAGGCCACGATAAAGAGCAGCGGTATGAGGAAGAACGCCCCGAGCCAGAGCGTGACGGGCGCCAGCAGCGCCGCGAGCCCCGCGGACCAACCCTTCGCCACGCGCTCTCTCATATCAGGAGCTCTTCACTTCGGTGAAGAGCCGCTCGTACTCGCGCGTGGCCTCGCCCGGGTCCGCTATGACTTGCAAACGCCCGAAGACCTTGTCCGGCAGGACGTAGCCCGGAAGGTTCTTGAGGGCGCCGTCTATCTTCGGCAGGGCGGCGGCGTTCGGGGTGTTGTAGTAGGTGTAGTTGGAGAGCGTCGCCCCGGCCTGCGCGCCGAGAATGTAGTCGATAAGCTTGTGGGCGTTCTGCGGGTGCTCGGCGCCGTTCGGGATGCACATGTTGTCCGTCCAGCGGGTGGCGGCGGGCTTTGGGACCACGTAGTCGAGGTCGCTGTTCTCCGAGAGCGCCAGGAAGGCGTCGCCGCTGAAGATGTGCCCGAGCAGGAGGTCGCCGTTCTGGACGAGCGGGCGTGCCTCCGTCGAGTCGAAGTATCCGCGCAACAGCGGCTTCTGCTTCTTGAGCTCTTCCGCGGCCTTTTGCAATTCCGCCGTGTCCGTGGTGTTCACGGAGAGGCCCATCTTGTAGAGGGCCGCCCCGAACGTCTCCCTGGTGTCGTTTAGCATGGACATCTTGCCCTCGAACTCCGTGTCCCACAGGGGGTCCCAGGACTCGGGGAGTTGGCCGATCTCCTTCTTGTTGTAGAGGATGCCGGTCGTGCCCCACTGGTAGGGGAGGCTGTACTCGTTGTTCGGGTCGTAGGAGAGGCCCTCGTACTCCTTGCCGACGTTCTTGGCGTTCGGGATCTGGGCCATGTCCAGCTTCTGCAAGACGTCGGACTTGATCATGATCTCAACCATGTAATCGCTCGGCACGATGACGTCGTACCCCGTGCCGCCGGCCTGCAACTTCGCCAGGAGATCCTCGTTTGAGGAGTAGAAGTCCTGCGTAACCTTTATGCCCGTCTGTTTCGCGAAGTCCGGCACGGTGCTCTCGGCGACGTAGTCGGCCCAGTTGTAGAAGTTGAGTACCTTCTCCTCCGGGCCGCCACCCCCGCCGCCACCGCCCTGGGCGCTCGTGTTCGGCTGGCAGGCCAGCACGGAGAGCGTCGAGCCGGCGACCCCGGCCGCGCCAAGCGCTCTCAGGAACCTTCCGCGTGAGATCCTCTTCATCCTCAATCCTCCAATACCAAACAGTTTTGCGCGTCCCACGCCACCGAGACCCCGTCCCCCTCAGAGGGGCCCGTGGCGTCGAAGGCGTTCTGCTGGTAGAGCACCAGCTTCCCGCCACCCTCCAACCTCACGATGTACTGTGTGCTGGCGCCGAGGTAGACGATCTGCTTTACCTCCGCCGCGCAGACGTTGTCCCCGGACTCCCCGAACCGGACCTTCTCCGGCCTGACCGCGACGTGGGTCTCCTCAGACTCCTTCGGAACCGTCTCCCCCCGAACGACGGCCTCGACCCTAGAGCCCTCCCGCGTCCGCAGCGTAACCCTGTCGCCGTCGGCCGCCTCGACCGTTCCCGAAAAAACGTTCGTCTGCCCGATAAACCCGGCGACGAAGCGGTTGGCGGGTGTCTCGTAGAGGGTGGTGGGGCCGGCGAGTTGCTGGACCTTGCCCTCGTTCATCACCGCGATCCTGTCGCTCATCGTAAGCGCCTCTTCCTGGTCGTGGGTGACGTAGACGAAGGTGATGCCGACCTCTTCTTGCAGGCTCTTGAGCTCCAACTGCATCTCTTTACGGAGTTTGAGGTCGAGCGCGCCGAGCGGCTCGTCGAGCAGGAGCACCTTCGGGCGGTTGACGAGGGCCCGGGCGAGCGCCACCCGCTGCTGCTGGCCGCCGGAGAGCATACCCGGCTTTCGTTTCTCGAAGCCTGCGAGCTGGACCATCTCGCAGGCGTCTGTGACCCTGCTGGCGACCTCGTCCCTTGGTACCTTTGCCCGGCGGAGGCCGAAGGCGACGTTGTCGAAGACGTTGAGGTGGGGGAAGATGGCGTAGGACTGGAAGACGGTGTTGACGGGCCTGCGGTAGGGCGGGACGCCCTGCACCTCTTCACCGGCGACGGATATTTCGCCTTCGGTTGGCTCCTCGAAGCCCGCGATCATGCGCAGCGTCGTCGTCTTGCCGCAACCGCTCGGTCCCAGCAACGAGAAGAACTCGCCCTCGTAGATGTCCAGGTTCAGGTCGTCCACCGCCACGAACTCCCCGAACCGCTTGGTGATCCCGGCCAGCCGCACGGCGACGCCCCTCTCGGCGTCTCTTGTCCCCGGCGGGCGTTCTCTGGTCTGCCTGTCTTCCACCCTTAGCCTCCTATGCCCGTGGCCCCTACGCGAGGCCTTCCTCTCGAAGAATTTTCCCCGCCCGAAGTGCCTTCCGGTCTGGAACTCGTGTTTGCTGACGGGAGCGTCGAGAGTACCTCCCGCGCCGCCCGACTCCCGGATTCTACGGCCCCGTCCATGTAACCGTTCCACCTCTCGGCGGTCTCCGTCCCGGCCCAGTGGACGCGTCCCACCGGCTCCTGCAGCGCGGGCCCGTGGTCCAGGTAAAAGCCGGGCACCGGCACCCCCGCGTAACCGCCCCGCGAGTAGACTTCAGCCCCCCAATCGCACTCGTCGTAGCCGCGAGGGTCGAGGGCCCCTTCCCCGAAGTACCGGGCGAAGCATTCCAGAACCGCCTGCTTGCGTTCTCCGACCGAACGCCGGCTCCATTCGCGGGCGTCGGAGCCCAGAATAAAGCCCGTCAGGACGCCGGCGTCCGCGCCGGGGGGCGAGTTGTCGCAGGTGACCTTGCAGGGTCCCGCGTCGCTCTCGGCCCGGCCGTTCAGGCCCGCCCCGCGCCAGAAGGGCGCGTCGTAGACGGCGTGGCACTTGATGACGGCCCCCATCGGCATCCGCTGCGAGAGCCCGTCGTGCACCGGCGGCAGCGCCGGCGCGTACTCGATGCGTCCGCGCAGGGCTGGCGGCACCGTGATGATCACCGCCCGCGCCCTGACTGAGACGGTGTCGGACTCGACGAGCACCCCGTCGCCGTCCTGCGAGATCCGGCGCACCGGAGAAGAGAGGACCACGCTCCCCTCGACCTCCCGCGCCATCCTGACGCACAGCTCCTGCGCGCCGCCGACGAACCTGTTCTCCTCCGCCGAAGCCTCTATCTCGAAGAGGCCCCCGAAGCCGCCAGAGGAGGCGATGTCCGAGAGCACGCCGAGCAGAGAGATGTCCCTTGGCTCGCAGGCGTACAGCGACTCCACCGCGAGGTCGAAGTAGAACCGCGCGCCCGCGCTGTGCGTGTGTGCGAGCTTCCACGTCTCGAGCGTCTGCCCGTCCCACTCCGCCGCGCGCTCCGCCGTCCAGGGCACCCCGGCCGGCACACCCTTCGCAAGCTCGCTCAGAGCTTGAAAGGCTTCCTGAACTTCGAGAGAGGCGCCGAGGTCTCCGAATGGAACCTCTCCGTCCTCCTCGTATTCCGAGCGGCGTCCGCCTTCGTAGAAGACTGTTCGTCCGGGAACCTCCGTGGGGAGAGTCTCGACGCCGAGTTCCCCGGCGAGGACGTTAATGCGGTGTTGATCCGGCCCGATCCACTGCCCGCCCATCTCCACGGGGACCCCACCAACGCGCCTGGTCATCGTCCTGCCGCCGACCCTGTCGTTGGCCTCGATCACGACCACCGACGCCCCCGCGGCCTCGAGCTCCCGCGCCGCCACGAGCCCGGCCAGCCCCGCGCCGACCACCACGACCTCCGCCGTCTCGTCTCTGCGTGCCGGGCCGCCCGTCATCCAGCCGCCCCAACGACGCCGCGCGGGAAGACCGGGTCCGCGTCGGCAGATCTTCTGATCGGACTCTGCTTCACCCGGTCTCCTCCTGTCGCGGGCACTCGTCTTCGGGAAGCGGGGTTCTCAGTGTTTGCCGAGCCTTTCGGCGAGGGTCTCGCCGGTCGGGGGTTTCCCGGTCCGTTCAGCCCGGTCGTCCGCCCGCATCAGGCCCCGCTGCACGTACCGGGCGCCGAGCCAGCGCAGCGGCTCGGGCTCCCAGGGGCGCGGTTTGTGGTTGACGGTGGGCAGACGGGTTACGTTTGTGTCGCGGCCCAGGATCAGGTCGGCCAGCGTCTGCCCGGAGAGGTTCGCGGTCGCGACACCCTGCCCCGTGTAGCCGCGCGCGGTCGCCACACCCTCCGCCGGGTCGTAGGACATCGTCGGCATCCAGTCCCGGGGCATGGCGAGCGGCCCCCCCCACGCGTGGGTGAACCGCGCGTTTTCGAGCGCGGGGAACCACTCCTTCGCGGTGCGGCGCAGCAATTCGTGGGTGGGATCGTGCAGGTCGTACTCGTCTTCTATTCGGGAGCCGTAGTGGTAGGGGGCGCCGCGGCCCCCGAAGAGTATGCGTCCGTCGGGGGTACGCGAGAGGTAGTCCACTGTGTAGCGGTTGGAGGCCACACACTCGCGGCCCTCCCAGCCGATCCCGGCCCACTGCTCCTCCGAGAGGGGCTCGGTCAGCACGATCAGGGAGTAGATGGGCAGCACCTGCCGGCGCAGCTTGCGCAGCCGCGCCAGGTAGGCCTCACCCGCGAGCACGACCGTCCGCGCCCGCACGTCACCCGCCTCTGTTACGAGCCGCGGACTGGAACCCGTCTCGAAGTCCGTGACGGGGGTGCCCTCGAAGATCTCACCCCCGAGCCTCTCGACGGCCCGGGCGAGCCCGCGCGCGAGCCTCGCCGGGTGGATGGTCGCGCAGTGCGGGCTGTAAAGTGCCCCCTCGGCGCCCGTGATCCTGACGCGCCTGGCGGTCTCCTCCGCGTCTAGCAACCGCAGGTCTTTTTCGAGGCCGAGGGCGCGCATAGACTCGTAGGAGGCTTCTATTCCCGGCACCTGGGCCGACCCCCGGGCGACCCGGAGCTGCCCGCCGGGGAAGTACTGGGCGTCGATCCCCTCGGCCTCGGAGAC
>JACDFX010000052.1 GCA_013815575.1 Rubrobacter sp. | reverse complement strand
TAAAGCCCCCGTTGGGGCACGCTTATGGGAGGGTGCGCCTCTTCTCGCCGACCCCCACTTTTCGGGGATCACCCTACAGTGCCCGACCCCGGTATTCGACGCGGCGACCGCCAAGCATGAAGACCTGTGGCCGAACCCCGCGTGGTTGACCCGACAAGCTTGACGGTAGACGTCTTTCGAGATAGGGTAGGGGGGTATACAAAAGACAAATAAATTGGAGATTGCGGTGCCGGAAGAACGCGGGGGGAGTACGATCGAGTTTCCTGTGACGGGGATGACGTGCGCCTCGTGTGTCCGGCGGGTGGAGAGGGCTCTGGGCCGGGTGGAGGGCGTCGAGGAGGCGAGCGTGAACCTCGCCACCGAGAAGGCGCGGGTCTCGGTTGACCCGTCGGCCGTTGGTCGAGAAGACCTCAAAGCGGCCGTCGAGAAGGCCGGTTACGGGGTGCGGGAGGAACCTTCCGCGGTCCCTGAGGCGCAGAAGGGCGGGGCCGGGGGGGAGGTCTTGCTGCCGGTCGAGGGGATGACTTGCGCCTCCTGCGTGCGGAGGGTGGAGAAGGCGATCCTGAAGGTGCCGGGCGTGAGTTCGGCGACGGTGAACCTGGCCACGGAGAAGGCGAAGGTCGTCTACGATCCGGTGGACGGGCCGGGGCTGGACGGGCTGCGGGCCGCTGTGGAGGGGGCGGGGTACGGGGTCGGCGAGGTGGAGAATCCCGATTCCGGGGCCGGGAGGCTTGCGGCGGACGACGGGGTTGATGTTCGGGATCTCGAACGGGAGCGGGAGCTAGAGGGCCTCAGGAACAGGTGGGTCGTGAGCCTGGTGCTCGGGGGCCTGATGATGGCGGAGATGTACCTGCCGTTCGGGCCGGGTATGGAGGTCGTGGCCCCCTTGCTCTTGATCCAGGCGACAGTAGTCCAGTTTTGGGCCGGGACAACCTTCTACAAGACGGCCTGGGCCGCAGCCAGGCACGGGGGCACCAACATGAGCACGCTGGTCGCGGTCGGGACGAGCGCCGCCTACGGCTACAGCGCCTTCGTTACGCTCTGGCCGGACCTGAGTGCCGCGTGGGGCTTCCCGTTCTACCTGTACTTCGAGGTGTCGGCCATCGTGGTTGGTCTCGTCCTGCTGGGACGGTGGCTGGAGGCGCGGGCGAAGAGGCAGACGGGTGCGGCGATAAAGGCGCTCATGGGGTTGCGGGCAAGGACGGCGCGTGTGATCCGGGCCGGTATCGAGAGGGATGTTCCGGTTGAAGACGTGCGGGTCGGGGATCTCGTACGGGTGCGGCCGGGTGAGAAGGTGCCTGTGGACGGCGTGGTGGTCGAGGGGCGCTCGGCGCTGGACGAGAGCATGCTGACCGGGGAGAGTCTGCCCGTGGAGAAGGAGGTGGGCGACGCGGTGATCGGGGCGACGCTCAACGAGACCGGGGGCTTCGTCATGCGGGCCGAGAAAGTCGGCGAGGATACCGCGCTCGGCCAGATCGTGCGCCTCGTCGAGGAGGCGCAGGGGTCGAAGGCCCCGATGCAGCGGCTGGTCGACACTATCTCCTCGTACTTCGTACCGGCGGTGCTCGGGTTTGCGGGGCTCACGTTCGTGGCGTGGTTCGTCTTCGGGCCGTCCCCGATACTGGCTCTGACGGCCGCGATCTCCGTCCTCATAATCGCCTGCCCGTGTGCCTTGGGGCTTGCGACCCCGACGGCGATCATGGTCGGCACCGGCAAGGCCGCAGAGAACGGCATTCTGGTCCGCGGCGGCGAGGCGCTGGAGACCACCCGCAAGATAGACACCATCGTCCTCGACAAGACCGGCACCCTGACGCAAGGGAAACCATCGGTCGCGGGGATCTTCCCCGCGGACGGTTTTACGGAAGAGGAGTTGTTGCGTCTGGCCGCCGCCGCGGAGGTCGGCTCCGAGCACCCGCTCGCCGGTGCCATCGTGGCGCGGGCGGAGCAAGCGGGCCTGGACTCTCCCAAGGCCGAAGCCTTCGAGTCGATCACGGGCAAGGGCGTGAGGGCCGTCGTGGACGGGCGCGAGATTCTCGTCGGCAACCGGGCGCTGGTGGAAGGGCTCGATGGCCCGAACGGGTGGGGGGATCTGGCCGGGAAGTTGGCGCGCGGGGGAGCCACGCCGATGTACGTTTCTGTGAATGGAAAGAGCGTTGGCCTCGTCGCCGTCGCGGACGCCCCCAAGCCGGAGTCGCGCGAGGCCGTGGAGCAGCTCGGCGCTTTAGGCCTCGAAGTCTGGATGCTCACGGGAGACAATCGCGCCACCGCCGGGGCCGTGGCCTGGGAGGTCGGTATAAGCCCGGAGCGCGTTCTCGCCGAGGTGCTGCCCGGGGAGAAGGCGGCGAAGGTCGAGGAGTTGCAGGGGCGGGGCAGGACGGTGGCGATGGTCGGGGACGGGATCAACGACGCCCCGGCGCTCGCGCGGGCCGACCTCGGCATCGCCATAGGGACCGGCGCCGACGTGGCGATGGCCGCCTCGGACATCACGCTTATCGGCGGCGATTTGCGCAGCATCGTCACGGGCATCGCGCTCTCGCGCAAGACGGTCGGCAAGATAAAGCAGGGCCTCTTCTGGGCCTTCGCCTACAACGTTGCCCTCATCCCCGTCGCGGCCGGCGCCCTCTTCCCGTTCTTCGGGGTGCTTCTGAGCCCGGTCCTCGCCGCCGCCGCCATGGCGATGAGCTCGGTGAGCGTGGTGACGAACGCCCTGCGCCTGCGCTCCTTCGAGCGTCCCGCGAGCGCCAGGGAGATCCTGCACCCCCCGCTGCGCGCCCGCCTCTCGGAGGTCGCCTACCTCGGCACCATCGCCCTCGTCGCCGCAGGCATCGGGACCGCCGCACTCTTTCTGGCCCCGACCCAACAGGACGGCATGGTCCCGCCCGGCGCTATGCAAGACGGCTCCGGCAACGGTGGACACGGGACCAGCCAGTGAGATCACAAGAGGAGAGGGAGAGACCATGACAGAGCACGCAGAGCAGGCGCACGGCTACATAAGAGAGGGGGACAAGGAGAAGCTCAAAAACCGGCTGCGGCGCATCGAGGGGCAGGTGCGGGGTGTGCAGCGGATGGTCGAGGAGGAGGCCTACTGTATAGATATCCTCACCCAGATCAGCTCCTACATCGCCGCCTCCGAGAAGGTCGCCTCCCTGGTCCTCAGGGACCACATGGACCACTGCGTCCGCGAGGCCGTCACGGACAACGAGAAGGCTGACGAGAAGATAGCGGAGTTGGCGGAAGCCGTGGAGCGGTTTATCAAGCTGGATCGGTAGGTATCGGGTTTTCAGGGATCAAGTTTCGCCTCTGAGAGGAGTTTTGGAGATGACGCAGACGAGCACTTTGCGGGTGCCGGACATGACTTGCGGGCACTGCGAGATGAGCGTGCAGGAAGCTTTAGATGGACTAGATGGGGTCGAGCGGTCGAAAGCCGACCACACGACGGGCGAGGTGGAGTTGACCTACGACGGAAACAGGGTCACCCACGAAAAGCTCCGGGAGGCCGTAGAAGAGGCCGGCTATACGCTACAGCGTTAGGCCTCCGGAGGCCTGTAACCCGAGAACCTAAGAACCTCCGTCAGTTTCCGTGACGATGACCTTCGCCACCCGGGGGCCGTCTATCTCGTCCACGCGCAGGAGGTGGCCGTCCATGCCCACCTCGTCGCCGACCTCCGGGGCACGGCCCAAAGCCCCGAGGACGAGGCCGCCGACCGTTTCGAAGTCCGCGCTCTCGAAGCTGGAGCCGAGGACATCGTTCACGGCGTGGATGGGGGCGCGGCCGTCCACGGTGTGCGAACCGTCGGGAAGTTCCTCGACGGCCGGTTCCTCGTCGTCGAACTCGTCCCGGATCTCGCCGACGATCTCCTCAAGGATGTCTTCTATCGTGATCAGGCCCTCGAAGGAGCCCCACTCGTCTATGACGACGGCCATCTGGATCTCCTGGCGCTGGAAGTCTTCGAGGATGTTCTCGATGGAGCGGCTCTCGGGAACGATGATGATGTCGCGCGCGAGGTCCCCGGCGGTCACGTCGGCCCCGATATCGCCCTCCGACCCGATGGCGCGCAGGACGTCCTTGACGTGGACCGCGCCCACGACCCTGTCCGGGGCATGCTCCTCGTGAACCGGGTAGCGGGTGTAGTGGCCGGCGGCCACCACCGGAATCAACTCCTTGAGCTTCAGGTGCCCCGGTATCGCGACGACGTCGGGGCGGGGGACCATGATCTCACGCGCCGGTGTGTCTTCGAGGTTGAAGACGCCCGCGAGCCGGCTCTCCTCGTCCTTTTCGAAGATGCCGCGATCGGTGCCCTGGGCGATGAGCTGCCTGATCTCCTGCTCAGAGTGGGTGTCGTCTCCCTCGGAGGCTGGCGCCACCCCCAAAGCGCCCGTGATGGCGTTGGCCGTGCCGTTGAAGACGATGGTGAAGGGATAGAGCAGGTAGTAGAAGAACCTCATAAACGGCGCCACGAAAAGCGAGGTCCCCTCCGCCTTCTGGATGGCGAACGTCTTGGGGGCCAGCTCCCCGAAGACCACGTGCAAGAACGAGGCGATGAACAGCGCTATGGCTATGGCTATGGGGTGCAGCAGCGAGGGGGGCAGGCCCAGCGTCTCGAGCAACGGCTCGATGAGGTTCGCGATGGCCGGCTCGGCTAAAGCCCCGATGCCGAGCGAGCAGACCGTGATGCCGAGCTGGCAGACGGCGAGGTACTGGTCGAGCTTTTGCTGGGCGATCTTGACCATCCCGGCGGAGGGCTTGCCCTCCTCCACGAGCCTGTCCACCTGCGTCGCCCGTATCCGCACGAAGGCGAACTCTGCCGCCACGAACAGGCCGTTCAGGGCGACGAGCAAGAGGGCTGCCACGATTCTCAGGACCGGTAGGGCCACGGATGCTACTACGTCCAGGATAACTCCTTGGAGAAGGGAAGACGCCCCCGGGTGGGGAACGCGCGGGTACTGAATGTTCCGTCGTCTTTCATTTAATGCGACGCTGAATATACCATCCGAACCTTACGGCCAAACCCGCCTCTCAGTACAGGAGCCGCTTGTCGAGCACGTTGACGAGTTCCTCGCCCGCCAGGTAGCGTCCGAGGTTCTCGCAGAAGAGGTCCGTCTGCGCGGCGTTTATGAGATCCGGCACGACGTCGGTGGTGTGGGCGCTGATGACGACGCTCTCCATCCCCCAGAGCGGGCTCTCCTCAGGCAAGGGCTCCACCTCGAAGACGTCGAGCGTCGCCCCGGAGAGGTGGCCGCTCTCTAGTGCCTCGACCAAGGCGGCCTCCTCTACCACCTTACCGCGGCCGACGTTGGCGAAAAACGCGCCGGGCTTGATGGCGGCCATGGTCTCCGCGTCGAACAGCCCCTCGGTCTGCGGGGTGCCGGGGAGCGTCAGGGCCACGAAGTCAGCCCCGGCCAGCGCGTCCGGCAGGTTCCGCGTCGCGTAGAGCTCGTCGAACGAGCCCCACGCGGCGTCGCTCTCGCTCACCGCGCGCTTGACGCCGACGACGCGCATCCCGAAGGGGCGTGCCCGGTCGGCTATTGCCCGTCCTATGCTCCCCGTCCCGACGACGCACAAAGTCTTCCGCTCCAGCGTGCCGGTCGTACCCTGCCGCCAGGTCCTGTTTGCCTTGTCCCGTCTCAGAAGATTCAGGTCTTTGGCGTGCTGAAGCATGCCCATGAGCACGAACTCGGCGAGCGGGCCCGAGTAGATGCCGCTGGCTGTCGTCACCACGACGTCGGTCTCCACGAGGCCCGCCGACCGCGCCACCTCCCCGGCCCCGGCCATGCTCCCCTGCACCCACCGCAGCTTCGGCGCGATCTCCGTAAGGTCCCCGACGTGCCCGCGCGGGAAGTCGTAGAGAACCTCCGCCTCCCCCAGCAACCCCAGGAATTCCTCCTCTTCCTCCGGCGTCCGTTCCCAGACCTCGGGACCGTTGTGGTCCCCCTCCCACCGCGGCGGCGGGACGAGGTCGGGCCTGTAGAGAACTTTCAAACGGTCGTCCACCCCCCGAATCCGGTGGACGAACTCTTCCTCGAAGAAACTGGTTATCGCAACGGTCGTCAAGTGTGGCGCCCCTTCGGTCGACAGCACGGCGCTTCGCGCCTTTCAGCACGCTACGGCTTCGCCTACGCTTTCAGCCTGTCAGCTTAGACCGTTGCGAGGCGCGATGCCGCCCGGGTTGGTGATCCTCGCGAAAACCACGGGCCGAAATGCCGAGAGCGGAGCCCAAAAGCCGCGGCGTGCTAGTCTTCGTGCGTGGACGAGCGGATCGACGTGCGGGACGAGAGGGGGGAGCGGACCGGCGCGGTCGTGTGGAAGAGTGAGGCGCACCGGCGCGGGCTGTGGCACCGGTGTTTTCACTGCTGGATCTGCACGCCCGCAACGGACGAAGGCGGGCCGTTCTTGCTCGCACAGCGCCGCGCCACGGAGAAGGACACCTGGCCCGGACGCCTGGACGTCCCGGCGGCCGGTCACCTGGCGGCGGGGGAGGAACCCCTCGATGGCCTTCGGGAGGTCGAAGAGGAGCTCGGGCTGCGCGTGGATCCAAATAGACTCGTGTCCCTCGGGACCCGACGCGTCGAGCTCGAGATACCGGGCGGGCTAGACCGGGAGTTTCACGACGTTTTTCTCCTCGTGGACGGCACCCCGCCGGAGGACTTCAGGCTGCAGCCCGAGGAGGTCCAGGCCGTGCTCCGCATCGCCCTTGACGACGCCGAGGCGCTGCGGAGTGTGGGTTCCGCGCCGGCCCGCGAATATCCGGCCGGGGCGTCCTTCGACACGCGGGTTGGTCCCGAGGACTTTGTTCCGTATATGGACGACTACCTGCGCCGGGTCGCGCTCGCGGCCCGGCGGGTTCTCGGCGGGGAACGACCCGAGAGGGTCTTCTAGCCCGTCTCCCCGAGCTGGCGGAGGGCGAGGTCCGCCTTCCAGCCCGCGCTTCTGGCATCCCGCAAGATGTTTTCCGCGTGCGCGTCCTCCGCTTTGTGGGTCGAGATCAGCGCCAGCAGCGCGTGGGTGGTCCCGGCTGCGAGGTGCGTGGCCGCCGCGCCGAGGCCCCTTCCACCCTCCGGAAGCCCCGGGACGTTGCAGACGGCCAGTGTCGCCAGGTCGGCGCAGGCGAGCGCGGCCTCGACCATCGAGTCGGACGTCCCGTCGTCGGCGGTTTCGGCCAGCGATGCCAGCCTCCGGCCCAGGTCCGCGGCGAGCCCCCTGACGGTCTCCAAACGCAGGTCTACTTCGGGGCCAGGGCGGCACGCCTCCGCAAGTAGGTCTGCGGCCAGGACACCGGCGGACGCCACACTTACGTACCCGGAAGCCATCGCGACATTCTAGCCAGCCCACGGCCCCGGCACGGAGAGCTCATAACCCTAACCCGTCTCTATGCGCCGGTAGCGGGCGACGACGAACATGAAGAGGCCGAAGCAGACCAGGCCGAACGCGACGGCGCCGAGAAGGTAAGGACCGAAGGGCTGGCCGGCGAGGGCGGAGAGCGCGCCGCCGAGACCACGGGCCTCGTTCGGGTCGGACTGAAGCGCCGCCTGGACGAGAAAGGCGCCAATCAAGAGGAAGACGACGCCCCTGGCGGCGTGCCCGAGGCGGCCGCCACGCCTGGTCCACGTTCTCTCCCGGGAGCCCATCTCGCCGGGCTTGAGCTTCTCCATGAACTTCGCGTCGTAGGCCCGGTAGAACTGGAAGAGCCCTATGATGACGATCCCCGCGCCGACCGCCACGGTCAGGAGGCGGCCGAGAGGTTGCTGCAAAAGCGTCGCGGTCCAGTCGTCGGGACCGCCCCCGCCCCCGCCCGACCCCAGCGCCGCCCCCCCGACGCTCACGGCCAGGGCCGCGTGGAACAGGCCGTTCACGACGTGGTCCGACCGCTTGACGACCCCCTTCGCGTCCCTGCCCTCGTTCTCCGGGTCGAGAATGCCCTGGAAGAGGCGCCACGCCGCGTACCCGAGCAGGCCGAGGGCGACGAGGCCAAGCAAGAACCTGCCGAGCGGGGCGAGCAGGATCGTCTGCAGCGCCCCCTCCTGGCCCGTCATCTTGCCGCCCCCGCCCGAGGCCGCCCGGAAGGCCAACACCCCGACCAGCACGTATACGACCCCGTAGGCCGCGTACCCGAAGCGGGCCACACGCTCGATCCAGGAACTCGCCTCCCTGGTCGCCCGCCGTGCCCCCTCCCCCGAAGACCCCCCCCGGCGTCACCCAATACCCCTTCCAGTGT
>JACDFX010000384.1 GCA_013815575.1 Rubrobacter sp. | reverse complement strand
GCCTCCGTTCGGCGAGGAGCACGACGTAATCGAAGTAGGCCCACCACAGCGAGGCTGCGACCGCGACGCCGAGAAGTGACGCCAGGATCACCCCCGCCCCGAGGCCTACCTCGGAGGCCCCGACACCGATGGCCACGATGGATTCGCCCAGGGCTATGATGATTATGAGGCCGTGGCGCTCGACGAAGTGTCCCGCGTGGATCTTGAAGCCCAACACGCCGAAGACGAACGGCCCGCCGAAGTTTATGACGAGGGCCAGGAACCAGAGCGCGCCCTGGGCGGAGTCGTCGAGGAAACCGGCCACGACGAGCAGCGCCGGGCCGACCAGAAAGCCTGGGCCAGCCGGAGGATGGCCTGCCGCTCCTCGGGCGTGTGCCAGGCTGAGAGCACCTGGAGGGCCACCCCCAGGAGCCGCACCACGAAGTAGGCGAGGCCGAAGATCACCCCATCTCGGCCGAAAGCGCCGGGGACGGCGAGGGAGGCCACGAGCATCGCCCCCATGGCGGAGAGGATAATGAGCCTGGCGGGTATCGCATCGTCCGCCGGGACGGCGTTCGTCAGCCACGAGTAACCCGTCCACGCCCCCCACAACGCCGCGAGCAGTGCCATGCCCTGCAACACCCCGCCCCAGGTGAGGTGGCTGGCGAGGAACGCGGTGATCTGGGTTAGGGCGAAGACGAAGACCAGATCGAAGAAGAGCTCCAGGGGGGAGACCCGCCGCTCGTGCGAGTCTCCTTCCAAGTGTTCCGCTTGCATGGATCCGACCGCGCTCACGGGATCACCCCTCCTTTGTCCCTGCCTCACCCGAACGGGCGTCGTGCTCCGCCCGGGCGGCCTTGACCTTCTCGATGTGCTCCTCGGCCCAGATGCACAGCCGCGAGAGCGGGCCCATCAGGTCCCTTGCCATCGGCGTCAGGGAGTACTCCACCCTGGGCGGGACCACTTGGTAGACTTTGCGCAGGATCAGGCCGTCCCGCTCCAGGTTCCTCAAGGTCTTGGTCAGCATCTTCTGCGAGATCCCCCCTATCCGCCGCCCCAACTCGCCGTGGCGCAAGGTCCCCTGCGAGAGCGCGTAGAGGATCAGGATCGCCCACTTGTCCGCCACGAGCTCTATGGCCTGCCGCGACAGACTCCCCCGCTCAAACACGCTGTCGGGCTCGTTAGGAACCAAAAGGTGCCTACGGTACTTTCGAGTACGTACTTGTTGTTACGACCATACGCTGATTAAATCACATCCGGAACGTTTGCGAGAGGCGACGTACGGATCGGGAGAGGACAGGAGCATGGCCAGAAAGAGTTATCCTGCGGAGGGGATCTCGGTGTCATTCGACCCCGCCCGCTGCATCCACGCCAGGGAGTGCGTCACGGGGCTGCCGGGCGTCTTCGATCTGGGGAAGCGGCCCTGGATCCAACCAGGAAACTCCGACCCGGAGACGGTCACGGAGGTCGTACTCCGTTGCCCCAGCGGGGCCCTGCGCTTCGAGCGCGAAGACGGCGTCGTCGAGACCCCACCCGCCAAGAACGTCATCTCCCTCGTCCCGGACGGACCACTGTACGCCAGGGGCGACATCGAGATAAGAAGCGTGGAGGGCGAGACCCTCTACCAGGAGACCCGCCCGGCGCTCTGCAGGTGCGGCGCTTCGGGAAACAAACCGTTCTGCGACAACACCCACTTGGAGACCGGCTTCAGCCACGACGGCTCCCTCGGCGAGGACAACCTCCGCACCGAGGAAGCTTCCGCCGGACACACTCTAGGTATCGTCCCCGCCCCGAACGGCCCGCTCCTGGTGCACGGGCAGGTCGAACTCCGGGATGCAGCAGGAGAGGCCTCGTACAGCGGTAACAAGGCCGCCCTGTGCCGCTGCGGCCGTTCGGCCAACAAGCCCTTCTGCGACGGCAGCCACGCCAGGACGGGCTGGCGCGAGGACCTGTAACGGAGGTTTCCAAAGACGCGACCACCCACGCAGACAAGGAGACGCGCTTGCAAAAGTGCGCGCACTTCGAGCAGATTAGGGACGTGGAGCCCTCGGCCGAAGGCTGCGAGGACTGCCTGAAGTCGGGTGACACCTGGGTCCACCCGAGGGAGTGTCTCGGTTGCGGGCACGTCGGTTGCTGCGACTCGTCCGTATCGCTTCGCAGACGCAACAGCGTCCTGTTCCGGGCCGTCCTCTCCCCCGCCGGCAACCCCTCCTACGAAGTCGCCCTAGCTAACTAATCCCCGAACAGAAGGAGCCAACAATGGCTGCAACCTGCACGTACCTCGACCAGATACGTGATGTTCAGCCCTCGGCCGAAGGCTGCGAGGACTGCCTGAGGACCGGGGACACGTGGGTCCACCTGCGCGAATGCCTGAGCTGCGGGCACGTGGGCTGTTGCGATTCGAGCAAGAACCGCCACGCTACCAAGCACTACCACGGCAGCGGCCACCCGATAGTCGCCACTTTCCAACCCGGCGAGGAATGGCCCTGGTGCTACGTGGACGAGACACTTGTCTAACCTCTGGCGCCCGCCCCGGACTCGCGGCATCCGGCGGGGCGGATCTTTATGCACGCCGCCCAGATGTTGTGGTTGGCTACCGACGCCCGAGCAGAGTTGAGGGTTGTATTCCGTCCCGATACTGAGGTCTATGCAGGATCGTGGAAACGGACTTCCGGGAAGGCTACTTCTAGGACGTACGGTGAATAGGGGATGACCCGACCTTCTCCGCTCCGCGCCTTTTTTCCATCGGGTCTACGGGGGCGCGGCCGACGCCGGGGCGGAAGGGCTCGCGGAAGCCGGCCCGGGAGCCGTCGCCGACGCGGAAGGTCGGCCGGTGCTCGTCGTCAGGAACACCGGGGCGCCCGCCTCCGCCGCGCTGCCCGCCTCCGGGTCCTGGCCCACGATCACGCCTGCTGGCGCGGTCTCTCTCGGCACCTCCTCCACTCCCCCGAGGACGAAGCCCGCCCCTTCCAGGGCCTCCTCCGCCTCCGAGTAGGAGAGGCCGACGAGGTCGGGCACTCCCTCCTCCTTGGCTTCTTCCTCGTCCGGGTTGCCCGCGGACCGCGGGACCTCGCCCACCGCGAGCAGGATCCTCGAACCC
>JACDFX010000383.1 GCA_013815575.1 Rubrobacter sp. | reverse complement strand
ACCGGATACGGGCCCCGCCTCCCTTCGAAAGGCCAGCCGGCGAAGGCGTCGCGGCGCGTCGAGTCCCGCCTTGCGGGTGTTCCCGTCTCTCCCTCATCCGTCATTCTGGCCGCTGCCGCGGTCCTTGTCCAACCCGGTCTTGGGTCCCTGGCCGCATTCGCCGCCGACGGCCGGTGGTCGGGTTCACACGGGCGGCTTGCAGAATGCCACCCGGGGTTTAGTCTCTAGATGTATTTTGCATCTAGTGAGGCGGTCTTATGTTCCCTGCGAGGGTATTGGTTGCGACGGACGGATCGCGAGAGGCGGAGCCGGCGGTTGAGGCCGCGGTGGATTTGGCGAACGGCACGGGGTCGGAGTTGCAGATAGTGTACGTGGTCTCCACGGTGTCCGGGCCGCCGAAATCCAGTTCTACGGTCGGGGTGCGCGGAGGCGCCCACATGGAGCAGAGGCGGCTGATCGGCTTCCGGCTCCTGGAGAACCAGACGCGGCGCATAGAGGAGCTCGGCGGAAGCGTGGCGGCTTCCCATTACAGAGAAGGCAGGCCCGAAAAAGAGGTCGTCCGGCTCGCCAGCGAGCTCGACGTGGGCCTGATCGTGACCGGAGGTCGGCGCCGCCCGTGGTTCGAACGCATATTCGGGGCAGGCTTCTCCACCACCGTCATCCGCAAGGCGGATCGCCCGGTCCTCGTGGTCGGCAGTCAGGGAGTACAGAGCTCGGCTGTACCGAGGTAGCGGTCAGCCGGTCAGCACGCTCTAGGAGATGGCCCCATCCATCGCCCCGACGTTGGGTTGACGGCCGGTCCAGAGCCTCTGCGCCAGCACGCCCTGGTAGAGCAGCATCCGCCTGCCGGTGACGACGGTCGCGCCCCGCCCGCGGGCCTCCCGGACGAGCGCGGTCTCGGCTCCAGGACGGTAGACCGCGTCAACGAGCGCCGTGTTTTCGTCCAGGTATTCCGCGGGGAGCGGTAGGGGGTCCTCGTCTCTCATCCCGAGGGGTGTGGCGTTTACGATCACCGGCGCGTGGACGGCTCGTTCGTCCAATGCCTCCGTGGGGTGGACTTCGATCTCGACCCTCTTGCCCGCCTCGCGCAGTTTTTCCGCCAGCGTGCCGGCGTGTTCGGGGTCGCGGTTGATGATGTGGAGTTCCCCGATGCCCTCGTCGCAGAAGGCGGCTGCGATGGAGGCCGCAGCCCCCCCCGAGCCCAGTAGCAACACCCGCCGGTCCTTGATGGCGATGCCGGCCTCCCTGCACGCCTCCACCATGCCGGGACCGTCGGTGTTGTAGCCGCGGAGCTTCTGGCCCTCGATCACCACGGTGTTGACGGCCCCAGAGATACCGGCCCCCTCGTCGAGACTGTCCACAAGCGGGACCATCGCCCGCTTGTGGGGCATGGTGACGTTAAAGCCCCCGAGCCCGAGGGCCGCCGCACCACAAACCGCCGCTGGCAGGTCGTCAGCCCCCACGTTCAGGGCCACGTAGACGAAGTCCAGGCCGTCGGCGGCAAAGGCGGCATTGTGCATCGCCGGGCTCAGGCTGTGCCCGACCGGGTCCCCGATCAGGGCCAGCAGCTTAGTCCCTCCCCCGATCATCCCCGCGCCCCCACCGAATCGTCCGTCTCGTCCATCATTTCGACCATCATACAGAACGCTACTCACCCTCCGGTACGAGGGCTAACCTTCCAGCCAGTTCTCAACTTCGAGTCCTGGAACCCACCGGAAATAACGCTCGTTGCCGGTAACCACCTTCAGCCCGTGCGTCAGCGCGATCGCCGCTATTCGCGTATCCGCGTCGCCTATCGGCGTGCCGCCGCCTTCCAGCGTGGCCCGGATCTCACCGTAGCGCCGGGCCGCGGCGGCGTCGAATGGCAGAACGGGCAAGTCGACTGGGATGACGGCCTCGATCCGCTCCAGCAAGACCACCGCGCGGGCAGATCGGCGTGCCCCGTACAGGAGCTCGCCGAGCGTCACGCTGGAGGTAAACTGCTCCTCCGGCGCTACCCTCGCCAGCCGGGCCACCAGCGCCCCTGCAGGGACACGTTTCATCAGGTTGCTGAGGACGTCGGTGTCCAGCAGGTACATCAGGCGTCGAAATCCACCGGGCGACCGTGGTCACGCTCGCGCGCGGAGTAGATGTCCTCCAGCATCGCGTCTATCTCCCCGTCTTCGACCACATCTCCCCAGGCTCCCGCCAGGGCAAGCGCCCCGCGCGGCCGTTCGGTAGCCCCGGCTTCCCCGCGCTCCCTCTCCAGACGCTCAAGATCCTCGACGCCCACCAGCGCCGCCAGCGGCCTCCCCCGCCTCTCTATGAGAAATCGCTCCCCACCGTAACCGGCCCGCGCCATGAGTTCGGACAGCTTGGCCTTCGCCTCTCCCACCCGCACCTTCTCCAAGACATGCACCCCCGAACACAGCTCAACAGGTCATTTTGACCTATTCTAACAGCCCGACGTTTGGGATAGGTTGGGATGCTCCTGGAGATGAATCCTGGCACACTGGACTGTCCTAGATTATATTGCTCTTTTCGGTGCAAAGTCTTATACTTACGTCATGATCGGTGACAGGCCGAGAGTCGATCTCCCGCGGGCGGTGCGGGGCCTGATCGAGGCCCGCACGGGGGACACCGTGTTTGTCGTCCCCGACCTCCGCATCGTCCCTGGAACAAACACCGCGTACCTTCCCACCGCGTGCCTCCACCCGTCGCCGCGGCACGGATTTCCGAGAGACGTTTCGCTTCACGACGTCGAGCCTGCGGCGTGGCTCCTGGTTTCGGTTGAAGAGGAAGGCGGCCAACGACCGTAAGGAGGAGAGCGATGTTCCCGACAAAGATACTGCTGGCGACCGACGGCTCGGAGGAGGCGGCCCACGCCGGGCGGATGGCGGTGGCGGTGGCGGAGAAGACGGGCTCCGAGCTTCACGTCGTCTACGTGGAGCCCCTGCCCCACCCCTACTCCCTGTCCGAGGCGACCATCTACTACCCGGAGATGCGCGACGAGGTGCGCCAGACGGCGAACGAGGAGGCGCGCGAGAAGCTCGCGGCCGAGGTCGAGAAGATCGGGGCCACGCGCGGGATCGCGGGGTCG
>JACDFX010000382.1 GCA_013815575.1 Rubrobacter sp. | reverse complement strand
CGGCCCGCGTCACGACGGCGAGCGTACCTTCAGAGCCGCAGACGAGGCCCGTGAGGTCCAGGGTGTCCGGGTCCACGAGGGCGTCCAGTCCGTAGCCGGAGACGCGCCGGATCATGTCCGGGAAGCGGCGCCGGATCTCCCCCTCGTACTTCTCACCTATCTCCATCGCCCCGCGAAGCAGCCTTCCCTCCGCATTGTCTAACCGCGACCGGTCCCTCGCCTCGCGCCGCGGCATGGGCCGAATGTCCACGACCTCCCCGTCCGCGAGCACGCAGCGCAGGGAGAGGATCTGGTCCGCCGTCGTCCCGTACACGAGCGAGCGCATCCCGGCCGAGTTGTTCCCGACCATCCCACCCAGGGTGGCGACGTCGGAGGTCGAGGTGTCCGCCCCGAAGACGAGGCCGTGCGGCTCGACGAGGGCGTTGAGCTCGCCCTGCACGAGCCCGGGCTCGACCACGCAGCGCCGTCCCTCGAGGTCAACCTCGACCACACGGTTCATCTCGGAGACATCGAGCGCGAGGCCGGGGGCCGTCGCCTGGCCGGCGAGGCTCGTCCCGGTGCCACGGGGGGTGATGGAGAGGTCGAGGTCCCGGGCGGCGGCAAGCGCCAGTTTTACGTCGTTCTCCGAGCGGGCAACGACCACGCCGGCGGGCTTGCGAAGGTAGATCGAGGCGTCCGTGCTCCACAGGGCGCGCGAGACCTCATCGGTGCGCAGGTAACCTTCCAGTTTTCCGTCGAGGGCGGCGTGCAGGCCCTCCGCGAGCTTCCCGTCTCTCTCCCCGATCATGCGGGCAGTATAGTACGGAAGAACGCGCCACGGATGTGAAGGGAGTTCCGGGCTGGAGGTGCCGACGTTAAGGGTGATGAGCTTCAACGTCAGGGGGTCGTTCCGCGACGTGGGCCGGAAGAACGCCTGGCCCAACCGGGCCGCCCTGAACGTCGCGACGATAAAACGCCTTGCTCCGGACCTCGTCGGGCTCCAGGAATGCCAGCGCGGCAACCTCGCCGCCTACCGCAAGAACCTCCCCCGCTACGAACTCGTCAGGGGCCCCAGGTACGGCAACGTGCCGCCCTACGACTTCAACGCCATGCTCTTCGACCCGGGGCGCCTCGAATTCCTCGAAAGGGGCCGCTTCTGGTTGAGCGAGACGCCGCAAAAGCCCTCCCGAAGCTGGGGGACCAGGGTGACACGCTCCGCGAACTGGGCCCTCTTCCGCCTGACGGGCACGGGCCTCACCCTCCTGCACCTCAACACCCACCTGGACCACAAGAGCCCGCCCGCGCGCAGGGAGGGAAGCGCCCTGATCGTAAGAGAAGTCGAAGAGTTGCTGCAACGATACGGCCCCGAGACCCCGGTGATCGTCACGGGCGACTTTAACTGCCGCCCCGGCACCCTCACCTACCAGAACTTCGCCAACGGGGGTTTTATAGACACCTACCTCGCCGCCGGCAACACCGACACCGAAGGGGCCAACACCTTCCACGCGTTCAAGGGGGCGGGTTTCCAGGACCCGAACCCGGGACGGGGACCGAGGAGGATCGACTGGGTCCTCCTCAAAGATCCCGCCGGACGCCTGCGCGTCCTGTCCCACGAGATCCTGCGCGACCACGATGACCGCTCAGACTCCTACCCGAGCGACCACTACCCCATCCTCGCCGAGTTCGACGCGACAGGTTGATACAGGGGAGATCCCCACGAAAGGCGTAGAGGCGATTTGCGAACCGCTCCAGCAAGACCTCCAGGCAACGAAAAGAGGGGCCCCGCGAACGGGACCCCTCTCAACCTCGCCGCCAGAAAGCTGACGGCTGAAAGCTAATAGCTCCTACGCGGCTCCGCGTAGGACAGCGCCGAACTCGCCGCTGGCGAGCATCCGCTCGGCCTCGCGCTGGAGCTGGCGGACGCGCTCGCGGGAGATGCCGAGCTCGTCGGAGAGCTCCGCGAGGGTGGCGGTGTCCCGGTCGCCGAGGCCGTAGCGCCGGATCAGGACGTGCTGGTGCCGCTCCGGAAGCCGCTCGACGGCCTCCTTGAGCGATCCGAGCTCGATGTCCCCGATAACCACGCCCGCGACCTCAGCGGCCCGCTCGTCCTCGATCAGCTCCCCAAGCTCCGAACCGTCACCGTCGGAAGAGAGCGGCTGGTTGAGGCTGGTGGCGTCGGGCATGGCGCTCTTGACGTCGAGCACCTCGTCCACGGTCCACTCGAGCTTGTGCGCGACCTCTTCGTCGGTCGGCTCACGGGTGAACTGCGCGGAGAGCTCATTGTAAGCGCGGGCCATCTTCCGGATCTTGTCGCCCATGTGGACGGGCACCCGGATGGTGCGGCCCTTGTCCGCCACGGCGCGCTGCACGGCTTGGCGGATCCACCACGTCGCGTACGTCGAGAACCTCCACCCGCGGTCGGGGTCGAACTTCTCGACCGCCCGCATGAGGCCAACATTGCCCTCCTGAATAAGGTCCTCGAAGGGCAGGCCCATCCCGCGGTATCTCTTGGCGACGCTCACGACGAGCCTCAGGTTCTTCTCCACGAGCTTCTTGCGGGCGCCGTCGTCGCCGGCGGTCGCCCTCTTGGAGAGGTCGATCTCCTGCTTGTGCGTAAGCAGGTTGCCCTTGTCGATGCGCGCGAAGTAGCCCGGTATAAGATCCGGCGTCTCCGACGTCCGCTCTGTCTGTCGCCCTCTAGTCTGTATTACTGCCATTGCGATCCTCCTCTGCCCCGTATTACGACGCCCGTCCACCAACCCGCCCCAGGGACGACGCAAACCGCGTCGCGCCACAGAGACTCCGCTATTCAGCACTCGGAAGTTGTGTTATCCGGGGTTACAGGCTGTTTTTAGGAACTTGCCAAACTGGTATTTTACACACGAGACGCTCCTTGTCAAGAGCCGGCGGGCCGGCGGTCGAACGGGGGCGGGAGGAGTATATTTACACGAAGTCGCGGGTTTGACGGTCTCTCGGAGAGGAGTCGGGTGCGTTCGGGGTGTCTGGGTGTGGTCGTCAGCATAGGGGTGGTCTCGTTAGCCGCGGTGCTGGCCGCCGTGAGCCTGGCCCTGATCGGGTCCTTCGCCGTCTCGGCGCTCGGCCA
>JACDFX010000381.1 GCA_013815575.1 Rubrobacter sp. | reverse complement strand
CGCGCCAAGGCGCGGTGTCAGTATCACCGACGCCAGCACGAAGCCGGCGCCGAGCAGGCCGCCCGTCCACATCCACCACGGCGCGCTCAAGGCGGGGCCGAAGTTGGGCACCGCGCGGTTTATGGCGATGGTCGCCACGAAGAGGACCACGGTCCCGACGAGGAACGAGAGGCCGGCGGCGAGCACCGGGCCGCCCACTACGTTGCGCAGCTGGGTGTTGATGGCGAACTGCGTGGGCAGCGCCATCCCGGCCGCGAGCGCCATCGGCAGCAGGAGGAGCCAGGTCATCCGGGTCACGCTACCGCGGCTCGTAGACGTCGTAGAGAACGGGTTCGAGGCCGTCGTCACCGACGCCGGTACGGTACTGAATGTAGCGGGCTCGCTGGAGGTAGGCAAGCGCCGTCTTGATGCGGCCTTCGAGGCTCGGGAGCTCGGCTTCGAGGTCCGAGAGCCTGGAGGAGTCCAGGATCACGTCGTCCTCGTCGTTGTCCTGCCAGATCTCCCACAGGCTGCGCCACAGCGCCTCTGCCTCCGCCGAGAGCGGTTCGCGTTCCACGTCTTTACCCCTTTTCCTGGTGTTTGCGTAGCTCGAAGACGACGTGGGCTATCTCGGGGGCGAGCAGTCTCTCCACGCCGAGCCTGACGGCGTTGCGCGAACCCGGCAGCGATGCCACGAGCTTGGTGCCGACGGTCCCGGCAACGGCGCGGCTCAGGACGGCGGCGGCCCCGATCTCCTCGTAGGAGAGCATCCTGAAGAGCTCCCCGAACCCGTCGAGCTTTTTCTCGATCATGCGGTCAACGACCTCGTAGGTCGTGTCCCGCGCCGAGATGCCCGTCCCGCCCGTGGTCACCACCGCGTCTACATCGGTTCGGTCGAGCAGGTCGACGAGCCTGGTCCGGATGCTCGCGGCCTCGTCGCGAACGATCTCGCGGGCGACGACCTCGTGGCCCGCCCCTCGCATGAGTTCTTCCACCACGTCACCCCCGGTGTCCGTCTCCGGGGTACGGGTGTCGCTCACGGTCAGCACGGCGATCCGGACGGTCTCCGGCGCCGATTCCCGGTGTTGTTGGACGCTCTCGCTCACAGCAACCCCCCCGCCAGGAACGGGTTGTGCGCCCGCTCCTCCCCGATGGTCGTCTCGGGCCCGTGCCCGGAGTGGACGGCCGTCGTGTCTGGCAGGACGAGCAGGCGCTCGCTTATGCTCTGCATCAAGACCTCCATGCTGCCGCCCGGCAGGTCCACCCGCCCGACGCTGCCGGCGAACAGGGCGTCCCCGGAGAGCACGAGCCCCTCGTCGGCCGCGTAGAAGGCCAGGTGGCCCGGTGCGTGGCCCGGCGTGTAGAGCGCCTCGAACCGCAGGGCCCCGACCTCCAGGATCTCGCCGTCCTCGATATACCCGTCTACGGCGGGGACCTTGCCGAAGCGCAGGCCCATCATGAGGGCCTGGTTCGGGAGTTGCTTCAGCATGGGTTCGGCCTCGGCGTGCATCAGGACCGGGCATGAGTACTCGTCCACGAGTGCTACCACGGCCCCGACGTGGTCGATGTGGGCGTGGGTGATGACGATCTGGGAGATCTCCAGGTTCGTCCTCTCGACGGCGATGGAGATACGCGCCGCCTCGTCGCCAGGGTCGAAGAGGACCCCCGTCCCTGATGCCTCGTCACCGACGATGTAGCAGTTCTCCTGGAACGGTCCAACGGTCAGCTTCTCGAGGATCATCCGGACCTCCCGATCAGGAACTCGACCAACAGCCGCGTCGGCGTACCCGTGGCACCCTTGGTCGTGTACGCGTTGCCCTTCTTGCCGAAGGCAGTCCCCGCAATGTCCAGGTGCGCCCACGGAAAATCGGCGAACTCCTTGAGGAAGGCGCCAGCGGTCAACGCGCCGCCCCCGCGTCCGCCCGAGTTCTTGAGGTCGGCCGTGTCGCCTTTTATCTGCTCGGTATATTCGTCGAAGAGGGGGAGGGGCCAGGCGCGTTCGCCGGTCGTCTCGCCGGCGGTCTGGACCTCGGCTATAAGGTCCTCGTCGTTGCCCATGAGGCCCGAGGCGTGGCTTCCCAGGGCCACGACGCAGGCGCCGGTGAGGGTGGCGCAGTCCACGACGGCCGCGGGTTCGTAGCGGCGGGCGTAGGAGAGCGCGTCGGCCAGGAGCAGGCGTCCCTCGGCGTCGGTGGTCAGGATCTCGACGGTCTTCCCGCTGTGCATCGTCAGCACGTCGCCGGGCTTGAAGGCGTCGCCCCCTGGCAGGTTCTCCGTCGCGGGGACGATGGCGACGACGTCGAGCGGAAGGTCCAACGTGCCGACGGCCTCCATCGCGCCCAGGACCGCCGCACCCCCGCCCATGTCGAACTTCATGTCCTCCATGCCCGTCGTGGGCTTTATGGAGATGCCGCCCGAGTCGAAGGTGACGGCCTTACCCACGATCACGATCGGTTTACCGCCCCCGCCCTTGCGGTGCTCCAGAACGATGAAGCGCGGCCCGTTGGAGGCCGACCTTCCGACGGTAGCAAGGCCCGTCAGTCCCTCCTCCTCGATCCCGGCCCTATCCAGAACGGTCACCGTCATGCCGTGACGGGCCCCGATCTCCCCGGCCCGCTCCGCCAGATACTCCGGCGTCGCCGTGTTCGACGGCTCGTTGGCGAGGTCCCTGGCGAGCGCGGCCCCGGCCGCCACTTTCTCCCCGACCTCCGCCCCCCGGGAGGCCGCCTCTTCGTCTTCGGCGTCAGTGAGTAGAAGGTCGAAGTCCTCCGGTCCGCCGTCGTTGTCTTTCTCGCTCGTCTTGTACCGGCCGAAGCGGTAGAGCCCGAGGGCCGCGCCTTCCGCCGCGACCCTCGCCGCCGTTCCCACGTCTGCGTCCGCCGGCGTCGGCAGCGAGAAGGCGACGGACTTGGCCTTGAGCGTGCGCGCCCTGCGGGAGACGGTGGCGGCGGCGCGGCGCAGCTTCTCCGGGGTAAAAGACGACCGCCCTCCGAGGCCGACGAGCAAGAGCCGCGTAGAGGGTAGGGTGTCCCCAGCGTACAGCAGTGCCGTCTGTCCTGACTTCCCGGTGAAGTCGTCGGCGGAGAGCGCCGGGTCGGCCGCG
>JACDFX010000051.1 GCA_013815575.1 Rubrobacter sp. | reverse complement strand
GAGTACCACCGCCGGGGGGCCGATCACGGCCGAGGACCTCGGGGCCGCAGGGGCGATGACGGTGATCCTGCGCGAAGCCATCAAACCGAACCTGATGCAGACCCTGGAGAACACGCCTGTCCTGGTCCACGCCGGTCCCTTCGGCAACATCGCCCACGGCAACTCCTCCGTAGTGGCCGACCTGATCGGCATCCGCGGCGGGGACTTCCTGGTAACCGAGGCCGGCTTCGGGGCGGACATGGGCGCCGAACGGTTCTTCAACATCAAGTGCCGCGCCTCCGGACTGCGCCCTGACGCGGCTGTGCTCGTCGCCACCGTGCGCGCCTTGAAGGTCCACTCTGGCCGCCACACCGTGGTCGCCGGAAAGCCCTTGCCGCCGGAGCTTTTGCAGGAGAACCCCGACGACGTTCACGCCGGGGCGGACAACCTGCGCAAGCAGATAGATAACGTCCGCCTCCACGGCGTCTCACCGGTGGTGGCGATCAACGCCTTCCCCACGGACTACGACTCCGAGCACGCGGCCATCCGCGAGGTCGCTGAAGAGATGGGGGCCCACGTCGCCGTCTGCAACCACTTCTCTGAGGGCGGCAAGGGCGCTGTCGAGCTGGCCGAGGCGGTCGCAGCCGCCGCCGAAGAGCCGAGCGAGTTCCGGTTCCTCTACCCGGACGAAGCGACCTTGAGGGAGAAGATCGAGACCATCGCGACGAAGGTCTACGGGGCGAGGGCTGTCGAGTACGATCTCACGCCGAGCCGGCAACTCGACTCCTACGAGAAGAACGGCTTCGGGAGGCTGCCGGTCTGCATCGCCAAGACGCACCTCTCCATCTCCTCGGACCCTTCCCTCAAGGGGGCGCCGACGGGCTGGGTGATGCCGGTCCGCGAGGTGCGGGCGTCGGTGGGCGCGGGCTTTATCTACCCGATCTGCGGTGACATGCGCACGATGCCAGGACTCAGCGCGCATCCCGCGGCTGAAGGCATCGACATCGACGAGCGCGGCGAGATCGTGGGTTTGTCCTGAGCGAGACCGCCAGCGGCTGGCGCCTCGGCCAGCGCGTGAGCCTGTCCCAGGGCACCGTCGCTTTCGACGTTTTCGGAGAGGGGCCTCCGGTAGTTCTGGTGCACGGGACCCCGAGCCGTTCGTACATCTGGCGTAACGTCGTGCCCGCGCTCGCCGGGCGACACGCCGTCTACGTCTTCGACCTCCTGGGCTTCGGTGAGTCGGAGAAGCACGAGGGCATGGACACGTCCATCCCGGCACAGTCGCTCGCGCTCGCAGGGCTGATCGACCGGTGGGGGTTGGAGAAACCGGCGATCGCGGGCCACGACATAGGCGGCGCTATCGTGCTTCGCAGCCATCTTCTGGAGAAAGTGCCGTTCGACCGTATCGCTCTCGTCGACGCGGTCGTTCTGCGGCCCTGGATCACCCCGACGACCAGGCACAAGCAGAGCTATCCGGACGCATACCGCACGATGCCAAACCACATCTTCGAGCAGACCGTGATCGCGCACTTCAGGACGGCCACCGCCCGCCCGATGGCCGAGGCGACGTTCGACGCCGTCTTCGGGCAGTGGCGGGGTGAGGACGGGCAGGCGCGCTACATGCGCAACCTGGCGCGGTTCGACGAGCGTTACACCGCCGAGTTCGAGCGCCTACTCGGATCGATGCGGACCCCGGTGCGGATCATCTGGGGCGAACGTGACGCCTGGCTAGACTCCACCTTCGCCAGGCGCCTCCACGAGTTGCTGCCCGACTCCGACCTGAAGCTGATCCCTGAGGCCGGCCACTTCGTGATGGAGGATGCGCCCGAGGAGGTAGCACGGGAACTTAGCGACTTCTTCGCCGCGGACGCCTCCACGGCGGGACCGTGAGGTCGCCGTGAATTACCTGGGGCAGCCACTGGCCGACTTCCTGGATTCGGTAGCGTCAGGCGAACCCGCCCCCGGTGGTGGTGCCGTGGCCGCCGTGGCCGTGGCCCTCGCCGCCGGATTGTCCGGCATGTCCGCCCGTCTTTCCGCCGACCACCTTGTCGACGCCACCGCGTTGGCCGAACGGGCCGATCACCTGCGACAGCGCGTCGCCCCGCTCGCGCAGGAGGACGCGACCGCATACGGGCACGTTCTGTCCGCGTACCGGGCCCCGGACGATGGCGGCGATCCGAAGGTCCGGCGGGAGCGTATCCGGACGGCGTTGTCGGGCGCCGCCGACGTGCCGCTGGCCGTCGCCGAGGCCGGCGCCGAGGTCGTCGAGGTCGCGGCCCGCCTGGCGCGGGAGGGAAACCCGAACCTGAGGGGCGACGCGGTCGCGGCCGCTCTCCTGGCCGAGGCGGGGGTGCGTGCCGCCGCGGTGCTCGTGGAGATCAACACGACGGCGGGGGAGATCTCCGATGATCGGGTCGAGCGTGTGGGCCAGTGCGTCACGAGGGCCGTCGAGGCCGCGGGAGGGATCGCGGAGGGTGACGGCTGATATGTGGCTCGTAGTTACTTTGCAGGCCGCCGGTCGCGCGGCGGCTGCCCTGAAGAAGGAGTAAGAGATGCAGCTACCTGCACAAGTTTCGTACGTCATCATCGGAGCCGGTGTCCACGGCCTGAGTACGGCCTGGCACCTGGCAAAGGAGTTGAAGGCTCGGGGGCAAGGGTCCGGCGAGGACGTTATCGTGCTCGATAAGACCGGCGTCGCCGCCGGGGCCTCCGGTATCGCCTGCGGCGTGATCCGCAACAACTACTTCCAGCCCGCGATGCGCAAGCTGATGGCCCATTCGGTCTCGGTTTGGGAGTCGGACCCGGAGGCGTTCGCCTACCACCCCGTGGGCTACATGCAGATCTCACCCGAGGTGATGCACGACGACGTCGTGCAGATCTACAAGGAACAACAGGCGATCGGCTACCCCTCGACGCTCGTGGAGGGGGATGAGGAGTGCCGCGAGTACATGCGGAACATCTTCCACGACTGGCGGGCCGAGAACATCACCAGCGTCCTGCACGAGCACCGCGGAGGGTACGCGAACAACAAAGCGTCGATACGGGCCCTGGCCGCAAAGGCGCAGGCCGAGGGCGTCCGGATCCACACCGGTGTCCGGGTTACCGGGCTGCGCATGGACGACGGCGCGGTGAGCGCCGTACAGACCGACGAGGGCGCGGTTCGCTGCGAGCACCTCGTCGTTGCCGTGGGGCCGTGGGTCCGGGACGTCTGGAAAATGCTCGACCTGCCGGCGCGGATCACCGTCAAGGGTCCCGACGGCGGGCTCTACCACGACCGCGAGATGTGGACGTACTGGTCTTTGCAGGAGGGCGTTCTGGGTGTCGAGCCGAGCTTTCTCACGGACAACGAAGGCGGCATGCCGCCGGTGATCCACGTAGACACCGACGCCCCGCTCTACGACGAGAACGGCGAGCTCATCACCGACGAGCTCTGGGGGATCTACTACAAGCCGGACTTCTACTTCAACGGGGTGCAGGGCGGCGCCACGCCCTACGTCGTCGACCAGC
This sequence comes from Rubrobacter sp., assembly GCA_013815575.1. GTDB lineage: Bacteria > Actinomycetota > Rubrobacteria > Rubrobacterales > Rubrobacteraceae > Rubrobacter_D. The sequence continues at coordinate 4,746 of JACDFX010000051.1, read as the reverse complement.
CCGCGGGCGAGGTCGCGGTCGACCCCTACGGGCCCGAGAGCCCTGACTTCGTGGTCGGGGAGGATTTCGCCAGGATGTGGACCTCGGCGCTGGCGCACTGCCACGGGCGCTTCGAGGGCAAGGGCTACCTCTTCTCCAAGGAGCCTTCGGGCGGGATCGGGTGTTTCACCCCGGACAGCTTCCCCGTCTTCGACACCTTCAGGCAGAACGCCTACGTCATCGCCGACTCCAACCACGGCTACAAGATGATCGGGGTCGGCGCGCTGGTGGCCGGGGAGCTGCTGGGTGAGCCGCAGGAACTGCTCGAACCGTTCCGCTTCTCCCGCTACGAGACCGGAGAATTGCACCCCACGAGCAACTCACCCTTCCCATGGAGCTGACCCGAGGAGGCTTCGAAGAGTTGGAAGGGTCCTATCCCTCAGAACACAGGGTAGACAGACCTCGCATCGAGCGAGCTATCGGGGAGATACTGGCCGCCATAGGCGAGGACCCCGAACGAGAAGGCTTGAGAGACACGCCCCGGCGCGTCGCCGAGGCCTACGAATTCCTCTTTGCCGGGCTGGGTGAGGACCCCACCCGGCACCTGGGCGTGGGATTCCAGGAAGACCATCGCGAGATGGTCCTCATCAGGGACATAACGGTGTCCTCGGTCTGTGAACATCATCTCCTGCCGTTCGTCGGCAAGGCCCACGTGGGTTACATACCGAACGAGAGGGTCGCGGGCCTGTCCAAGCTGGCCAGGGTGGTGGAAGGCTACTCCCGCAGGCCCCAGCTCCAGGAGCGCCTGACGGCGCAGGTCGCCGACGCCCTGTACAAAGAGCTGGGAGCCAGGGGCGCCATCGTCGTCGTGGAGGCCGACCATCTCTGCATGACGATGAGGGGGGTCCAGAAGCCGGGGAGCGTAACCGTCACCAGCGCCGTGCGGGGCATCTACGCCGAGGACGAGCGCACCCGCCAGGAGGCCATGAGCCTCATAACCGCCCATCGCTAGGGAAGATATGGGCACGGGTTCGACAGTCCCCTGGATCGCACATACCCGCCCGAGCGGACGAAGACCGGCCGCCGATTGCTCTATTATGAACAAGGATTTATGTTACGCAACCACTCGGCGCGAAGGATGGGACGTGTATCGCTCGAAGGTGGACGACGAGCATGGAAAGCAGGCGAGGGTCGGGACGCCGGTGGCCGGGGAGTCGCAGGACAGACCGCGAGGACTGCTCGAACGGTTCCGTTTCTCCCGCTACGAGGGATGTCACATTCTATGAGCCCCGTTCCCACAGAGCCAAAAGGAGGAATTCTATGAGCACCAGCGAACGACGGTTGGGTCTACTCGAACGGCTGGCCGAGGGACCGGTAATCTGCGCCGAGGGCTACCTGTTCGAGCTTGAACGCAGGGGCTACCTCCAGGCCGGGGCGTTCGTGCCCGAGGTCGTGCTGGAGCACCCCGAGGAGGTCACGCAACTCCACCGCCAGTTCGTCCACGCGGGGTCGGACGTGGTCGAGGCGTTCACCTACTACGCCCACCGCGAGAAGCTCCGGGTCATCGGCAAGGAGGCTGCGCTGGAGCAGATCAACCGCCAGGCCCTCAAACTCGCCAAGGAGGTCGCAGAAGAGACCGGTACGCTCTTCGCCGGGAACATTTGCAACACGAACGTCTACGAGTTCGGGAACGAGGAGGCCGCCCGGCAGGCCAGGGCGATGTTCGAGGAGCAGGTGGGATGGGCCTTCGAGGCCGGGGTGGACTTCGTCATCGGGGAGACGTTCAGCTACGCCGAGGAGGCCCTGATCGCCCTTGAGGTCATCAAGCAGGCGGGGCTGCCCGCCGTGATAACGCTAGCCTTCCACCAGGCGCCGGAGACGCGGGAGGGATGGTCCGCGGCCGAGTCCTGCAAGCGGCTTGCGGACGCCGGAGCGGACGTCGTCGGGCTGAACTGCATCCGGGGTCCCAGGACCATGATGCCGCTCCTGGAGGAGATCGTGCCGGCGGTAAACGTGCCCGTGGCGGCTTTGCCGGTTCCCTACCGCACCCACCCCGAGGAGCCGAGCTTCCAATCCCTGCGCGATCCCGACTACGAGGATCTGCCGTCGGGTAGGCCGTTCCCGACGGCGCTCGACCCGTTCACCTGCAACCGCTATGAGATCTCGGACTTCACCCGCGAGGCCTACGACCTGGGAGTCCGCTACTTCGGCGTCTGCTGCGGCGCAGCTCCCCACCACATCCGGAGCATGGCCGAAGCCCTGGGCCGCACGCCGCACGCCAGCCGATACTCGGCGGACATGTCCAGGCACGCCTTCCTCGGCTCCGACCCGGCCCTGAGAGAGCAGAACGTGGCGTACAAGAGCGAACTGTAACCAACCGCTCATAGCGCACGACGGGGTGCTCGCCGCGAGGTGTCTTGCCCCCGTAGCATAGAGTGTTGCATATACAACAACCATGATTGCACGATAATTTGATGTATGTGATACTAGTAAAGGTGTTGGGAGTGAGAGAAGCGAACCTTCGACGGGAACTTGCCATATTGATAGTGCTTGGCGGTGAGGGGGCGGTGGAGGATGGAGGTTTAGGGGTCGTACGTATAGCCGACCTCATCGGGCGGGAGAAGAGTCAGGTATCGCGGACGCTAAAGACGCTCGCCGAGAGCGGTTTCGTTGACCGTGATCCGTCGACGCTCCGCTATCGCCTGGGTTGGAGGTTCTTCGCGCTCGCGGCGCGGGCGGGCGAGCAAAGGTTGCTCAGCGTTGCCCCTCCGCTGCTCGAGCGGCTCGTGAAAAACCTCGGCGAGACGGCCCACCTGTCCGTTCTCCAGGGAACCGAGGTTCTGACGGTGCTTAGCGAGTCTCCACCCCATGCCGTCAAAGCGGACGGTTGGGCCGGCCGAACGGTTCCAATATATTGCACTTCATCCGGGCGGGCGCTTTTGTTTGACCACGACTACGAAGCTCTCTCCGGTCGCCTCTCCGGCGTCGAGTTCCGCGAGCTGAGACCTGGCACGGTGCGTAACGTCGAGGAGTTGCACGAGAGCCTCGGGGCAGCACGGGCGCGGGGTTATGCGGTGGTAGACGAGGAGTTCGAGTTTGGCCTGGTTGGTGCGGCGGCGCCTGTCCGGGACTTCAAGGACCGGCTCGTCGCGGCGCTCAACGTCTCGGCGCCGAAGTTCCGTCTCGGCGGGCGGCTGGAGTCCGCGGGGCAGGAAGTCAAGAGGGCTGCGGACGAGCTCTCCGCCCTACTCGGCTGGCCTTCGGACCATGGGTACAGTGATGGCGATTCCTCTGGAGCATCCTGACATGCAACGTCGCCCCGTTCGATTTTGCAGCGGTTGGTTAGTACGAATCGCTCGACCAGTGAAAGGTGGTGGGGGAGTTGGCGGGTATCGCCGTGACTAGACGCCCGGCAGAGAGGCGGTGGGGGAGATGAGTGGCTTTCTCGAATACATGTCCCTTAGCTGGGACCACGTGCTCGAGCTGGCCATAGGACACGCCATAGTCGTGGCCATATCGCTGGCCATCGCCGTCGTGATCGGGGTGTCGCTGGGCGTGCTGGTGTACCGTAGGGAGCGCCTCGCAAACGCGGCACTGGCGATCACCTCGACCTTCCTAACCATTCCCTCCCTCGCGCTGTTCGGTGTCTTCATACCGATCTTCGGTCTTGGCTACAAGCCGGCGGTCATCGCGCTGGTGATGTACGCGCTCTTGCCGATATTGCGGAACACGGTCACCGGTCTGCAGTCCGTAGACCCCGCCGTCGCCGAGTCCGCGCAAGGGATGGGGATGAACGCCAGGGAGCGGCTGTTGCGCATCGAGCTCCCCCTGGCGTGGCCGGTCATCATCGCCGGGGTGCGTGTGTCCACGATGCTCCTCATGGGCATCGCGGCGATCGCCGCCGTCGTAAACGGTCCGGGTTTGGGCGACGACATCTTCGCCGGGCTCGCCCGCATCGGCGGCGCCAACGCCCTCAACCAGGTGCTCGGCGGCACGCTCGGCATCATCGTGCTGGCGGTGCTGTTCGATACGTTCTTCAATGTGCTGGGCAAGCTGACGACTTCGAGGGGTATCCGTGACTGACAGAGCCGCAGAAGGGAACGCGCAAACCGCGAAGACCATGATCCGCCTGGAGAATCTCTCAAAGGTCTTCCCCGCCCAGGACGAACCGGCGGTGAACGATCTCTCGATGGAGATCTACGAGGGGGAGATCGTGGTCCTGGTCGGGCCTTCCGGGTGCGGCAAGACCACGACTATGAAGATGATCAACCGCATCATCGAGCCGACCTCAGGCAGAATCTTCCTCCAGGGCGAGGACGTGACGAAGGTCAATCCGGACCAACTCCGCCGTCGAATAGGCTACGTCATACAGCAGATCGGGCTCTTTCCGCACATGACCATCGCCGACAATATCGCGACGGTACCAAGGATGCTCGGCTGGGACACGAAACGCACCTCGGACCGTATAGACGAGCTACTCGAGACCGTTGGTATAGACCTCTCCTACCGCGACCGTTACCCGAAAGAGCTCTCCGGCGGCCAGCGCCAGCGTATCGGGGTGGCGCGGGCGATGGCCGCCGACCCGCCGGTCCTCTTGATGGACGAGCCTTTCGGGGCGATAGACCCGATCACCCGCGACAGGCTCCAGGACGAGTTCCTGAGGCTCCAGCAGGAGATCCGGAAGACCATCGTCTTTGTCACCCACGACATAGACGAGGCCATAAAGATGGGCGACCGCATAGCGATCCTCAAGCAGCAGTCCAAGAT
>JACDFX010000050.1 GCA_013815575.1 Rubrobacter sp. | reverse complement strand
GGCGCGACAGTAGCAGTATGGCCACGATCACCAGAATAATCACCACAAGTATAGGTATAAGCCCGCCCCGCATATGCTCACCTCCCTTACCGAAACTTTTCTCTTAACCGAAAACGTACGGCAACACGAGCACGATCAAAAGGCCAACCGTCAGAACGACGATCATTATGCCGAGTCCCCTGCCTATACCTTCCTCCCCTCTGCCGCTTGCTCCGTTGCCGACTAGGCGCAATATATACCCTTTGGGACTCGGGCGAAACTACGAGGGTTACGAAAAAGCGGCGCCCCCGGAGGGACGCCGCCAAAAGAGTTCCCGTAGGGGGAACCTTACATCATGCCGCCCATGCCGCCGGCGGGCATGGCGGGAGCGTCCTCCTCGGGCTCGGCGACGACCACGCTGGTGGTGACGATGAGCGAACCGATGGAGGCGGCGTTCTGCAACGCGCTCCGGGTAACCATGGCCGGGTCGATGACGCCTGCCTGCACCAGGTCCTCGTACACGCCGGTCAGGGCGTTGAAGCCGAGGGAATCGGCCTGGTTGCGGACCTTGTCCACGACGATGGAGCCGTCGGCGCCGGCGTTGACGGCGATCTGACGGATCGGCTCCTCGAGGGCCCGATGCACGATGCGGGCACCAGTCCTCTCGTCGCCTTCGAGCGTGTCCACGAGGTCGCCCACGGGGATCTGCGCCTTGAGCAGCGCAACCCCGCCGCCGGGAACGATGCCCTCTTCCAGGGCGGCCCGGGTCGCGGAGAGCGCGTCCTCCACGCGGTGCTTGCGCTCCTTGAGCTCCGTCTCGGTGGCGGCACCGACCTTGATGACGGCCACGCCGCCGGCCAGCTTCGCCAGGCGCTCCTGGAGCTTCTCGCGGTCGAAGTCAGAGTCGGTGGACTCTATCTCGGAGCGGATCTGGTTGATCCGCCCCTTGATGGCATCCACGTCGCCCGCGCCGTCGACTATGACGGTGTTGTCCTTGGTGATGACCACGCGGCGGGCGCTGCCGAGCTGGTTGAGCTGGGTGTTCTCCAGCTTGAGGCCGAGCTCCTCGGTGATGACCTCGCCGCCGGTCAGGATGGCGATGTCCTCGAGCATCCTCTTGCGCCGGTCGCCGAAGCCGGGGGCCTTGACCGAAGCCGCGTTAAAGGTGCCGCGCAGCTTGTTGACGATCAGGGTGGCAAGAGCCTCGCCCTCGACGTCCTCGGAGACTATGAGGAGCGGGCGGTTGGACTGCATGACCTGGTTGAGGATCGGGAGCACGTCCTGCACGTTGCCGATCTTCTGGTTGGCGATCAGGATGTAGGGGTCGTCGAGGACGGCCTCCATACGCTCCTGGTCGGTGACGAAGTAGGGACTCAGGTAGCCCTTGTCGAACTGCATCCCCTCGGTGAACTCGAGGTCCATCCCGAAGGTCTGGCCCTCCTCGACGTTCACCACGCCGTCCTTGCCGACCTTGTCGATGGCGTCGGCGATGACGTTGCCGATCTCGTCCGAGCGGGCGCTGATGGCGCCGACCCGCGAGATCTCGTCCCGGCCGCTGATCTCCTGGGACTGACTCTTCACGGCCTCGACGGCCACTGTCACGGCCTGGTCGATGCCGCTCCGAAGGATCACCGGGTTCGCACCGGCGGCCACGTTCTTGAGGCCCTCGCGAACGATGGTCTGCGCGAGCACCGTCGCCGTGGTCGTCCCGTCACCGGCGACGTCGTTGGTCTTGGTCGCGACTTCCTTGACGAGTTGGGCGCCCTGGTTCTCGAAGATATCCTCGAGCTCGATCTCCCGGGCAATCGTTACACCGTCGTTGGTGATCGTCGGCGAACCGAACTTCTTGTCGAGCACAACGTACTGGCCCTTGGGACCGAGCGTGATCTTGACCGCCTCGGCGAGCTTGTTGACCCCCGCCTCGAGCGCCCGACGCGCCTCGGTATTGAACCTTAGCTCTTTGTGCGCCACTGCATGCCTCCTCTGCTAGACTACGCAACACGCGAATTCTTCCCGCGTTTGGCACTCTCATCTTCCGAGTGCCAGCCGCGAAAGTATATTCCTGACCGGGGTACAATTCAAACGGTGGGCGTCTTCCGTACAGACAGAATACCGAGCCTGAGCAGGATCCCGAAGGAGATCGGCCGCGAGCAACGCGCCTGCGAACGCTGCGGCGACCAAACCCGGCACATCCTCTACCAGGTCCCGAAAAAACTCATCTTCGTCTACGTCAAGGACCACCCGAACAGCCTGCAAGCGACCTGTATGAAGTGCGCCGCCAGCACGGTCCTTACCGGCGAGGAGCGAGAGAATATTCTCGGTTCGCGGTAAACGGTGAACCCCGAGTTTCGTCGCGCGGAGAATTCTTGGTGGATCGCTGTCCGAATCGGTTGCGGGGACCGTTTATTTGGCGTTGGTGTTACGGGTGGTTCTTTCCGGGGGTGCGCCGGGGGTTGGTTCGCCCGTTCGAGCCCCTTTGCTGTTGGCCTGGGGTCCCGGCACGGCTCCCGCGGCATCGTCGTATTGGTCAACTGCCGGTTCCGACGGCGGACTAGGTCCGGGTTTGGGGGGCGGCCGTTCCTGTTTCTCTGGTTCGGGAGCCGGTTGGTTTGGTTTTGGAGGTTCGTCCACTTCCGGCCCGTTCGAGCTCGGGGGTTTTGCCGGGGCGTTGTCGGGATCTCTCTGGGGCTGTTCTTCAGGGCGGTTCTGGCGGGGCGGGTTCTTTACAGGAGAATTCTCTTGGCGGGCGTTCTTTTCGGCGGTGGGATCCGGCTTCGCATCGGTCTCGCGGGCCTCCCTCTGGGCCGGACTCGGTTTGGGGTCGTTCGAGCCGGTGTCGAGGTCGGGGCTGATGCCCGGGTTGGAGGGTGCTTCGTCGGGGCTGGAGGAGATCGGCGGGGCGGGTCTCGGGGCCTCGCAGAAGCGGGCGTCGGAGTTGCCGGTAACGGCGCCGCCGTTCGCCTTGATCCACTCCAGAAGCGGGTACGGGTTCATGGCGCCGGAGTCGGCCTCTTCCCTGGCGCCGCCCGCGTCGTACCAACCGAGGTGCAGGTGCGGCGGAAAGAGGCCGCGCGTGACGGGCGGGCCCTGGCCCGTGTCGCCGGCGTAGCCGACTACCTGCCCGGCCTGGACCCTGGCGCCGACGGGCAGGGCGCCCTCCCGCTCCAGGTGCGCGTAGTAGAAGAGATCGCCCTGCTGAACCGGGCCTATGGAGTAGTCCGCCCGGACCATGACCGTGTAGCCGCCCAGAGTGTTCCATCCGTCCGTGTCGGACCCCGCGACCGGGACCACGGTGCCGTCTGTAACGGCGTACTCCGGGACGCCGGACGGGGTCATGAGGTCCGTTCCCTCGTGCCCACCCTGCGTGCGCGGCGCCCCCCACGTGTCCTCATACGAGTAGTAAAAACGCTTCTCCAGGGGGAACATGACCCTGCCGCTCTTCGGCGCACCCTCGAGGTTCCCGCAGACCGGCCCGGCATCCGGCGCGGCGTCAGTGTCGGTCGGACGGTAGAAGACCGGCGGTTTGGTCGCGGCAGCTTTCTGTACTTTGTCCTCCGGGCCTTCTCGTTCGGCCACGGTACGTCGCTGATCAGCGTCGTCGGGGACCGGGGCCGGGGGGATGCGGGGCTCGGCGATGTTCGGGCCGACATCCGGATGTCCCGTGCTTCCCCGGGCGTTTTCCAGGTAGGAGATCACATCCTCAGTCAACCGCGGGGCCGGCGGGGTCTCGCGCTGCCCGGGCGGGGTTTCCGGGTGGTCTGCTTCACCCACCTGCGCGGCCAGGGAGCGGGCCTCGGCGTCGGGGTCACCCACGCGCGCGAGGGCCAGCAGGATGGTCAGGACGAAGAGCAGGTAGGCGAGCCTCATCCAGCCGAACCGCGGCACCCGTCACCCCTTCCCGACGATCCTCCAACAGACGCACCCACTCTCACAGATCCCCCCGCACCCGTCAAGGGTTCGTGGCCACCTGGTCGGCCAACGGCCCCGGCGGGCAGGTGTCCCTACACGCTTCGGGCGTTGAGCGCCAGGTAATCCGGGAAGGAGACGGCGCGCGAGAGCGGGGCCGCAGCCCCGATCATGGCCGCGTTGTCCGTGCACAGCTCGGGGGGCGGGACGACGAGACGGAGGCCGCGACGGTCGCACTCCTCTCGCAGGGTGCGACGCAGGAGCCCGTTGGCGGCGACGCCCCCGGCGGCGACGACCGTGGGGATGTTACGCGCGTCGGCGGCGCGCAGGAGCTTGCGGGAGAGGGCCTCGACCACGGCCGCCTCGTAGCCGGCGGCAAGGTGTGGCAGCTCTTCGCGCGCCCCGTTCTCGTCTAGCGCTTTCAGCTTGTAGAGGAGGCTCGTCTTGAGGCCGGAGAAGCTGAAGTCCAGGTTGTTCTTATCCCTGAGGCCGACGGGGAAGTCGTGGCGGGCCGGGTCCCCGTTCTGCGCTACCCTGGAGATCTCCGGCCCCCCTGGGAAGCCGAGGCCGAGCATCCGGGCGCCCTTGTCCAGGGCCTCGCCCGCGGCGTCGTCCAGCGTCTCGCCGAGCAGGCGCATGCCGTCTTCGTCCACGAAGTAGAGGGCGGTGTGCCCGCCGGAGGCGATCAGGGCGACGAACGGCGGCTCGAGGTCGGGCTCGGCGAGGTAGGCCGCCGCGACGTGGCCCTCCAGATGGTCAACCGGGACTAGCGGCAACCGGCGGGCGTAGGCAAGCCCCTTCGCGGCCGAGACGCCGACCAGAAGAGCCCCGATCAGGCCCGGCCGCACCGTCACGGCCACGCTCGTCACGCCGTCGAGGTCCACGTCCGCGTCGGCGAGCGCCTTTTCGACCACGCCGTCCAGGCGTTCGAGGTGGGCGCGGGAGGCCACCTCGGGGACGACGCCACCGTAACGGGCGTGCTCGGTCTGGGTGTGGACCACGTTCGAGAGGGCCCTCCGGCCGTCGGGCGCGAGGACGGCGGCACAGGTGTCGTCGCAGGAGGTCTCTATGGCGAGGATCATGCCAGGGGTTATAGCACCCCGGCCCGGCGCCGCCGCGGCCTTGCCGGGGCCGGATATGCCCCTCCGTCCGCGAGAAATTCCGCGCCGCAACGTAATCGATACACGAACGTCACCCGTCCTTAACGCGGCAACCCGATAATGAAGGAGAACCCCCCGGCGAAGCAGGGAATCCCCCTCCGCTTGCACAACACGTCGGGGGGCTTCTTTCTGTCCGGGGCGGGACGGCGGGGCTTCCACGAGTACTTTGGTGTGAAGGCCGTTGCCGGGCTTACGAACCGGAGCGCTATACTCTTCTTATGCGGACTTACTCGCTTATGTTTGCCCTGATCTCGCTGATCATGTTGGTCATGTTCTCCATCTACGTTTTGCGTGGGCCGGTGGACCCCCTGATCGCGGCCGGCCTCTTCGTCTCTTTTCTGGCGTGCGCGGCCCCGACCCTGCTCCTCCTGAAGCCATTCGACCCGCCGGAGGAGTTGCGCCGGCGCGCGGAGGCCCGTCGGGAGCGGGCGAGGCAGCGGGGGTTTACGGACGACCCTCCAAGAGATCAAGGGTCATGAGCACCGCGTCCTCGTCCCCGTAGTAGCGGGGCCTGCGACCGGTCTCCCTGAAACCGAGCGAGGCGTATAGAGCGCGGGCCGTCCTGTTGGTGGGCCGGACCTCCAGGTGGACGAAACGGGCGTCGGGGTAGGCTGCCAACGCGGCACCGATCAGGACGCGGGCGTGGCCGCGGCGGCGGTGCTCGGGGAGGACGGCGATGGTCGTGATGTGAAGCTCGTCCAGCACGCTGCGGACGCCTATCTGCCCGATCACTTCGTCCCCCTGCTCCAGGACGAGGTAGAGGCCGAAGGGGCTCTCTAGCTCGTCGCGCCAGATCCTCTCGCTCCACGGCTTCGGCAACGAGCGCCTGTCCACCTCCATCGCCGCCGACAGCTCAGAGGGCTTCATCCGGCGCAGGAACGGCCCCGTCCCGGCCTCCGTCACGAACGGCCCCAGGGGTTCAGGTCGCGGCGGACCTCGGCGTCCGGCTCGCGGACGTAGATGGGGACGAGGTCTTCGGGGGCCACCGGCGAGAGGTCAGCCGAGATCACGTGCCCCACCGCCGAGACCCGGTGCAGCGGCGAGCCGTCCGGGGGAATGTGGCCGAGCCCTTCGAGCGCCCCCCTGTAGCGAACCGCGCCGTCCCCCACGACGAGCGGGCGCCCCTCCGCCAGAAGCTCTTCGGGTTTCACAACGAGGATGCCGGTCGTCGGCCCCTCCGTCGAGAACCTCCGGACGAAGACCTGGCCCCTCCTGGCGTCGATGATGGCGAGGACGTCCGGGCGGCACGAGAGCGCGGGGGCGGCAAGTGCGTTCAGGGTGGAGTTCTTGGCGAGGGCCGCGCCGGTTCCCAAGGAGAGGGCGCGGGCCGTGGCAGCCGCGATGCGGATGCCGGTGAAGGTACCGGGGCCGACCCCGCAGAGCACGCGCCCGACGGCGGAGAGCTCCTCGCCCGCGAGGTCCAGAACGGCGTGGACACCGGGGAGCAAGGCTTCGGAAGCGCCGCCTGAGGGGCCGCCGGCGGACACGGCGACCTCGGCCAGGACTTCCCGGTTCTCCGCCCTGGCGAGGGCGACCGTCGTGACGGGGGTGGAGGCGTCGAGCGCCAGGATCAGCACATCCGCCCCGCGACGGGACCCTCGATGGTCGCGCGGCGGGTCCCCGGAGTTTCGTGGTCAAGGTGAACGACCGTCGGGTCCTCGATGGCGCCGAGCGCGGGCTCGGCCCACTCGATAAACGTCACGGCATCCGCCCCCAGGTAGTCGTCTATCTCCAGGACGTCCGGCGCCTCGATGCCCTCCAGCCGGTAGAGGTCCAGGTGGTTGACGGTAAAACGGCGCCCGTGCGATTCGGCCTCGTAGCCGCGGGCGAACTGGTAGGTCGGGCTCGTGACCCGCCCCCTGACGCCCAAAGAGCGGGCGGCGGCCCGGACGAAGGTCGTCTTGCCGGCGCCGACGGGCCCGGAGAGGACGACAACGTCGCCGGGAACCAGCACGTCGGCCACGCGGCCGGCGAGGCTCGAAAGCGCGGCCTCGTCGAGGCCGGCGACCTCCACGGCGGGGCCTCCGGTCTCTACCAGAGCCCCGGCTGGAGGGGTTCGGGCTCCTCGGAGCGGGTGACGTTCAGGGTCTCGTAGGTGGAGGGACGCTCGGCGGCCAGAAGTTCCGGCAGGCGGGAGAAGTCCGACAGGAGGAGTGCCCGGTCGGCCGGGGTGTAGAGCGCCCGCGAGAGGGAGAGCGTCGGGAAGACGTAGCGGCCGTCCAGGGGGATGGCCCGGCCCCGGATGCGGGCGGCGGACTCCTTTCTCCCGGTGAGCACCCGGCTCGCGAGGTCCCCCATCGCCACGACCACCAGCGGGTCCACGGCGGCGAGCTGGGAGAGGAGGTAGGGCCGGCAGGTACTGATCTCCGCCGGCTTCGGCGCCCGGGGGGGCGCCCCCGGCGGGCGGCACTTCACTAGCGTGGTCAGGTAGGCCCCGTCCCGCCCGACCCCAACCGAGTCGAGCAGCCGGTCCAGAAGCATCCCCGAGGCGCCCATAAAGGGCTTGCCCTGCGCATCCTCGTTGAAGCCCGGCGCCTCACCGACGATGAAGAGGCCGGCGTTCAGCGGCCCCTCGCCAAAGACGACCCGCGTCCTCGACTGGCTCAGGCCGCACTTCATGCAACCCAAAGCCTCCTTCTGGGCCTCCGCGAACTCCAAGCCCCTAGAACTCGTCGCTCTCCGGCAGGGTCGCACCAAGGATGATGTAGGCGATGAGCACCGGGATGAGGCTGAAGCCGGGGATCACGATGGCGAGTACGGCCGTCACGAGCCGCACCACGTTCGGGTTCCATCCCTGAGACCGGGCCAACCCACCACACACGCCGAGCAACCAGCGATCCCTCTTTGCCCTCTGAAAACGCAAAACGATTACCTCCCCGGCCCCCCGCGGGGCCACCGTTCGAGTGCCAAGATTTTACAGCACGCCGGCTCCGCCAGCTTATCTGCCCGCCGCGCCCTTCGGGCCCGCTTGTCAGCACGTCCCCTTCGAGGGCTCCCAGCCTAGCTACAGGAGGGAGAAGGCTTGGGTGAGCGCCGCTTTGTTCGCGGACGTCTGGTCGAGGCCGCGGGCCGTCAGGAGGCGGGCGTGGCTTGCGGCGTGGCCGGCGTCCGCGTGGGAGCCGGGGGGTAGGGTTGCCGCCAGTGCCCCGTAATCCGGTTCGGGGTATGGGCCGAGTTTGCGGCTGGTTTCGAGAAAGTCGGCGCAGAGG
>JACDFX010000380.1 GCA_013815575.1 Rubrobacter sp. | reverse complement strand
CATGGACCCTACGGCCACCACCTTGTCGGTCTTGGTGTCGATGGCGACGACCGAGGGCTCGGAGAGCACGATGCCCTGCCCCTTGACGAACACGAGGGTGTTCGCCGTCCCCAGATCTATCGCAACGTCCCGCCCGAAGAGTCCCCCAAACATTCTCGCCCCATCCGTCCGAAGTTCAGCGCCCCGCCCGCCCGCGGCGGCTAGAGCATTGCGTGTTCCTTCATACTAAAGTACCCGTCGCCCAAGATCACGTGATCGAGGACCTCAATCCCAATTATTTCCGCCGCACCCACGAGCCGCCGCGTAACGTCCCGATCCTCGCGACTGGGCTCTACCTTGCCGCTGGGATGGTTGTGCGCCAATATGATACCCGCGGCACTCGCCCTTATAGCCGGTTTGAAGACCTCCCGCGGATGTACCAGGGAAGAAGAGAGGGTGCCCACGGAGATCGTGGGGCATTCCAGCACTTCGTTTTTGGTGTTCAAGAGCACCGCGACGAAGTTCTCCCGGTCAAGATTGGCGATCCGCCCCCTCAAAAGACTCTCAACGTCCGCAGGTGAGGATATCACGACACGTCCGGGGTTACGAACCCTCCCGAGCCGCTTCCCAAACTCCACGGCGGCCAGTATTATGCAGGCCTTTGCTTGGCCCACGCCGCGGGTCTGGACGAGGTCGTGGACGGTGACGTTGTGGAGGCCAAAGAGGTCGCCGTGGGTTGAGATGACCTCACTGGCGAGCTCGACGGCGGTCTTTTCCCGGTTGCCGATGCCGAAGAGGATGCCGAGGAGCTCGGCGTTGGAGAGCGCGCCGGGGCCGGCCTCGAGCAGACGCTCTCGCGGTCGGAGTTCAGGGGGGAGTTGCTTTATGGTGTAGCGGCGTCCTTCCACGGTCGGGTCCATTATCGGCAAACCGGTCTCAAGGCTGCAGGACGCCGAAGCGGGCGAGCATCCGGCCGGTGAGGGCGAGCGGGAGGCCGACGACGTTTGTGTAGTCGCCCCCGATCCACTCGATAAACGAAGCGGCCCGACCCTGGATGGCGTACCCGCCCGCTTTCCCTACCCCCTCACCGAGGTGTACGTAAGACTCGACCTCCCGGTCCTCCACGGCCCGCATCCGGACCCGCGTCACCGAGTGTCTGACGATGACACGGTCGCCCCGCGCAACCGCCACGCCGGAGTAGACCTCGTGCGGCCTCCCGCGCAGAGAGAGAAGCATCCGGCGGACGTCGCCTCTATCACCCGCCTGGCCGAGCACGCGCTCGCCGGGGGGAAGGCCCGGCAGGTAGACGACCGTGTCAGCGGCGAGAACGACGGAGTCCGTCTCCCCGGCGACGGCCAGGGCCTTGCCTCTGGCGTTGGTTTCAGCGGTCTCACCGGGGTCGTCGAGGGACACCTCCGGGAAACCGCTGCGCCTCGCCTCGAAGTCGTAGCCCGCGGCGCGGAGAAGGTCCACGCGGCGGGCCGACTCGGAGGCGAGGACGAAGCGCAACCGGGGCCCTTCTACTAACCGAAGAAGAGGCCTAGCTCCCGCCTGGCGCTCTCGGGGGAGTCGGAGCCGTGGACGAGGTTGTCCGGGAGACTCAGGGCGAGGTCGCCCCGGATCGTGCCGGGGGCGGCCTCCGCGGGGTTGGTGGAGCCCATGAGCGTGCGCATCACCTTGATGGCGCTCTCGCCCCGGACGCGCATGGCGACGACCGGGGTCGAGGTGATGAACTCGACGAGCTCCTCGAAGAACGGCTTCTCGCGGTGCTCGGCGTAGTGCTCTTCTGCGAGTTCGCGGCCAACGTCCATGAGTTGCAGCGTCACGATGTCCAGGCTCTTGGCCTCGATGCGGCGGATGATCTCACCGACGAGGCGGCGGCGCACGCCGTCACCCTTTACCAGTACCAGTGTCTCTTCCATTGTTCTTCTCCTTTACCAGGTCATTTTCTTGCCGGTGCGCTGGTCCGTGCCGCAGTACGGGCACAGCCCCCACTCCTGGTTGAGCGGCCTGTCGCAGTTAATGCACGGCTTCTTCAGCTCCCAGGCGCAGGTGGGGCAGATCAGGTAGTCCTTCTCCACCAGGTTGCGGCAGTTCGGGCACAGCATAATGCTGTTTCTTAACTCCCGCTCGAGGACCGCCGTCTCAAGCTCGCGCTCGCGCGACTCATCCAGGTACTCGGGGGGGCGTACTATCAGGTAGATCAAGGTCCCTACGTAAGGGAAGATAACCGCGACGATGCCCCACAGCACCCGCGTGGCCCCGCGCCGCCCGGCATCCGTGTAGGTCCAATAGACAAGCGCGACCCACAGCACGATGAACAGCAGCACGATGAGTTGGCCCGAGATCCGCAGGATCGGGCTGTCCAGAAAGTTGGAGATGATCTGGAACGGGTCCGCGTCTTGCTGCAGCAAAAGCAGCGTGCTAAAGGCCAAACTCATGAGATAAACCTTATCATTACGACGTAACCGAGCACAAAAGCTGCAACTGCCACCACCACGAGCAGGCCAACCAGACGCCAGATCCCCCTACCAGTCACGCAACCACCGCAAGACCGGAGCCGCCGTCCCAAAGGACCCCAACACGAGTACGGCGCCCCCATCCCCCCGCACACTCCGAACGGCCACGCGAACGGCCTCTACAGGGTCCTCCACCGCCAACGTCTCGCCCACCTCCACCACTCGTCGCCTGTCCAATATGTCCGCTGGATCCGCGGCTCTCTCCCCCTCCGGGCGCGTCAACACGACCGTCCGGGTCCGCCCGATCAAGGCGGTAAGCATACTGTCGGCATCCTTGTCTCGCAAGACGCCGAAGACCACGGCGAGCGGCACCCCGGGGTAGAACTCGCCCATAGCCTCCAGCGCGGCCCCCACCCCGGAGGCATTATGCCCCCCGTCCACCACGACCGGCACACCCCCCAGCCGACACCTCTCGAAGCGCGCCGGCAGCGCCCCCGCGACCGCCCGCAAGACCCGCGCCTCCGCCCCGGCAGTCAACTCTTCCCCAAGCAGCTCCTCCGCGGCCCGAACCCCGAGCGCCGCATCCCGAACCGCATAAGGCGGCAGTCCCTCCGAGACGGCTGGCTCCGCCGTCCCGGACGCGGCATCC